>NZ_JBQFYP010000004.1:0-287708 GCF_056541545.1 Ruegeria sp. AG7 | reverse complement strand
GAACCTCCGCAAACTTGCAAAGCTCAGACCAATCTCGGCGTGAAGAGCCGAGCAGGAAGACTTCAGCCGCTATTTCCGCCGCGCTTACACATCGACTTTTTCAACAGCATCCGGACAAAGCAGTCACTTGGCGACTGCGGTGCTTCTCTGGAGCTCTGCGTCGCGGCAACAGAGGGTTTCACTCAATGTCGCATTCGGTCAACGGGAATTTCGAGGTGCTGCATGGGCTTTTTCTCGGGTTCCAGCAACAACTGCAAAACGGCTTTGGCTAGAAACCGGCCAGCGTCACTGACATCCTCGAACTCGACGACAATATTCTCACGGAACATTTTCAGGACGGGGATTACTTCTTTTGAATACACGTCGATATCCTCGCCGAGCTTGCGCCCCATCTGTTCAATCGCAACGATTGCCGCAATCGCTGTTTTAGACGACGAACTGACGATTGCATCAACTTCCGACGAGTTCTGTAGCCTGTGTTTTATCCAGTGCCGGAGCTGGTCCGAGGACTGATCGCTGTCAACGTTTTGAGCGATGCGGTAACTCAAGCCTAACCTGCTGCAGGCTTCTTCCAGCCCGCGCTTCATATCTTGCGAATAGTTCTGATTTAGCGGTGGCAGGATCGCATGGATGTTTTCCCGACCTCTTGCAGCCAAACGATTGATCGCCACACGCATGAAAGCGCTGTTGTCATAGTCGTAGTAGGCGTGCCGCTCGCACCATTTTGTCCGTCCATGCGTTGCAAAAGGGAAGTTGTGCTTAAGCAGGTATTCGACGCGCCGGTCTTCGGGTTCGGTCATGTTGAAGATGACGGCATCAGCAGAGCGTGTCTTGACGATATACTCGATGGGCCGCAGCGAATCTTCGTCGGGGAACCAAGGCAGCACGTTGAGATGAAACCTTGTGCCACGCAGTTCCTGCGCAATCGAACTGGTCAATCTTGATGTGTTGTTGATGACGTCGCCCTCGGCGGGAACAACAAGTGAAATAACATTTGTACGTCCGGTTCTTAGACGCACTCCAGCGCGGTTCGGAACGTAGCCGATGGCATCCGCAACGTGGCGAACAAGCTGTTTTGTCTCTTGTCCTATGTCCGGTGCATCGCCCAACGCGCGCGAAACTGTGGCCACCGCTAAGCCACTGATGCGCGAAATGGTTTTCTGCGTCGGTCGCTCTCCCGGCAGAACTTGAGAGACCAACTCTTCAGTACTTAATTGACTGACTTCGGCCACCGTTTTCTTCATCGACCCTCTCCGTTCACCAATAGTTGGCAACTTGCGCAATATGTGTACTTCCATCGCGATCGGCTTCGGCAGTACTCAGATGGATTTATAGCGAGTCAAAAAAAATGCTTGCAAGGTATTTCTGTAACGATATAGATTTTTACTATAACGTTATAGTAAGGGAGGATGACATGAAGCGGATAAAATATCTGCTCTCGGCAACAGCGCTTTTTGTGGCGACAAGCGCGTCGGCAACTGAATTGGAAGTGATGCATTGGTGGACGTCGGGCGGTGAGGCCGAGGCGGTCAAGGAAATCGCGAACGCGTTCAACGCAACAGGCAACACCTGGGTCGATGCAGCCATCGCGGGCGGCGACAACGCAAGGCCGGTCATGATAAGCCGTATTGTTGGCGGAGATCCGATGGGCGCGTTTCAGTTCAATCATGGCAGGCAGGCTGAAGAGCTGATCGAAGCGGGCCTGCTCCGTGACATCACCGACATTGCCGAAGCAGAAGGCTGGACCGATCTGGTAAACCCGCCTTCTCTACTGGCTTCCTGCACTGTTGATGGCCGCATCTACTGCGCGCCTGTCAACATTCACTCCTGGCAGTGGCTCTGGGTCAGCCACAAGGCATACGAAGATGCAGGTGTTCCCATCCCGACAAATTGGACTGAATTCGTAGGCTCGGCCTCCGCGCTCGAAGCCGCGGGCAAGATCCCCATGGCCATGGGTCAGCAGGGCTGGCAGCAGGCCGGTGCGTTCAGTGTTCTGATCGCAAGCCTCTTGCCAAGTGAAGTTTATAACAGCGTATACGGTGACAAGAATACGGATGTTGCTGGTGGTGCCGAAGTCGCCAGCGTCTTCAAAGCTGCTGCCGATGCGCGGTCAATGGCCGCCAACTCAACGGTTCAGAATTGGAACGACGCGACTGCGCTGGTCATCAAAGGCGAAGCCGGTGGCCAGATCATGGGGGACTGGGCGCAGGGTGAAATGGCAGTCGCAAACGTTACCGCTGGCGAGGATTACAGTTGCCTTCCTGGGCTGGGCATGAATCCGCGTCTTTCAACAGGTGGAGATGCATTCTACTTCCCTGTTCTCTCGGACGAAGCCCAGATCGCCGCGCAAACCGAGCTGGCTAAACTGATGCTCGATCCCGAAACGCAAGTGGCCTTCAACCTCAAGAAGGGGTCGCTCCCTGTGCGCGGTGACGTAAACCTGGACGCGGCCAATGACTGCATGGCGAAAGGCCTCGATTTGCTCAAGGCGGGCGCGCTGCTGCCCGACGTGAACCAGTTGATCACGCCAGACACCAACGATCAGCTGAAAACGCTGTTCACAGAGTTCTTTGCGGATGCGTCGATGACACCCGAAGATGCGCAGAAAGAATTCGTCAAGATCATCGGTCGGGCTGAATAAATACTGACAGTGGATTGCGGGCTCACTTGCCCGCAATCCGACACCAACAGTTGAAGGGAGGGGGAGCAGATGGCTTCGCAACGCCCAAACCAACTGTTCCGCAACCTGAACGCAAAAATAGCCTCGATCCCCATGATCGTTACCGCTCTGTTTGTGTTCGTTGGTGGGACAGCCTGGACAGTGGTTTACAGCTTCACCAGTTCGGGATTGCTGCCGCGGCTGAATTGGGTTGGCCTTGATCAATACGACCGCCTCTGGGGTACGAAAAAGTGGCTGGTTGCGATCGAGAATCTTGCAATTTATGGCTTTTGTATGCTCGCTCTGGTGTTCGTGATCGGGTTCATCCTCGCGGCGCTGATCGATCAGAAAATACGTTTTGAAAACACCATCCGCACCGTCATCCTTTACCCCTATGCCCTGAGTTTTGTCGTCACAGGGTTGGTTTGGCAATGGATACTGAACCCTGAATTCGGCATCGAAGCCATCGTCAGGGGAATGGGGTGGCAAAGCTTCGAATTCGACCCGCTTTACAACCCGGAAATCGCCATATTCGGTGTCCTGATTGCCGGGCTCTGGCAAGGCAGCGGGCTGGTTATGGTCCTCATGCTCGCCGGATTGCGCGGGATAGATCAGGATGTCTGGAAAGCCGCACGCGTGGACGGCATTCCCGCATGGAAAACTTATCTGTTCATCGTCATTCCCATGATGCGCCCGGTGTTTATAACGACATTGGTTCTGACAGTAACCGGCATCGTCAAGCTATATGACTTGATCGTCGCGCAAACCAGCGGCGGCCCCGGTATCGCCACCGAAGTTCCCGCCAAATACGTCTACGACATGATGTTTGGCGCAAGCAACCTTGGTCAGGGCTTCGCTGCCTCGACCATGATGCTGCTCACAGTGGCCCTTGTCGTCATCCCTTGGGCCATCCTCGAGTTCGGAGGAGGGAAGAAACATGGTTGATGTCATGTCTACGACGCTCGAGGGGCCGCAGGGGCCCAAACCCACCAAGATGCTTTCGCGGAGAAACATCTTTCTCTATGGTACCTTGCTCGTCGCTGCACTCTACTACGCGCTGCCCCTCTACATCATGGTCGTCACGTCACTGAAGGGAATGCCGGAAATACGCGTCGGGAACATTTTTGCCCCGCCGCTCGAAGTCACATTCGAGCCCTGGGTCAAGGCTTGGTCCGAAGCCTGTACGGGCTTGAACTGTGAAGGCTTGAAGGTCGGTTTCTGGAATTCAGTCAGAATAACAATCCCTTCAGTCCTAATTTCGATCGTCGTCGCATCGGTGAACGGGTATGCCTTGGCGAACTGGCGTTTCAAAGGTGCAAACGCATTCTTCACCATCCTGATATTTGGCGCCTTCATTCCCTATCAGGTGATGCTCTATCCGATCGTCATCATGTTGCGAGAAGTCGGTCTTTATGGATCACTCACCGGGTTGGTCATTGTCCACACGATCTTTGGCATGCCCATTCTGACCCTGCTGTTCCGCAACTACTTTACCTCGTTGCCGGAAGAGTTGTTCAAAGCCGCTCGCGTCGATGGTGCTGGGTTCTGGCGCATCTACTTCCGCATCATGCTGCCGATGTCTGTGCCCATTTTCACCGTCGCCGTGATCCTGCAGGTCACAGGCATCTGGAATGACTTCCTGTTTGGCGTAGTCTACACCGGCCCGGATACTTACCCGATGACGGTACAACTCAATAACATCGTCAATTCCACGCAAGGCGTGAAGGAATACAACGTCAATATGGCCGCGACCATAATTACAGGTCTTGTTCCGCTGACCATCTATTTTGTCTCCGGCAAACTCTTCGTCCGCGGTATCGCGGCCGGCGCCGTCAAAGGGTAAACCCTCATGAGCAACTCAGTTGAAATCAAAAATCTTGATCTGGCGTTCGGTTCGGTCAAAGTGCTGCAAAACCTCAATCTGGAAATCGGCAAAGGCGAGTTTCTAGTGCTTCTCGGCTCGTCCGGTTGCGGAAAATCCACGCTGTTAAACTGTATCGCCGGCCTGCTTGACGTGACCGCAGGTCAGCTCTTTATCAACGACGAGAACGTGACATGGGCGGAGCCTTCCGAGCGCGGTATCGGCATGGTTTTTCAATCCTATGCGCTCTATCCTCAAATGACGGTCGAGGGAAACCTGTCATTTGGTCTGAAAAACGCCAAGCTGCCTAAAGCCGAAATAGCAGCCCGCATCAAACGTGCCGCAGAGATCCTGCAAATCGAATCCTTGCTTAAACGCAAACCGGCCGCTCTGTCGGGAGGCCAGCGTCAAAGAGTTGCCATAGGGCGCGCATTGGTGCGGGACGTCGACGTTTTTTTGTTCGATGAGCCGCTGTCGAATCTGGATGCCAAATTGCGCGCGGACCTGCGTGTCGAGATCAAGCGTTTGCACCAGAACCTTGGAAATACGATGATCTACGTAACCCACGACCAAATCGAAGCCATGACGCTTGCGGATCGTATTGCGATTATGCGCGGCGGTCAGATCATGCAACTGGCATCACCGGAAGAAATCTATGGTCGCCCTGTAAACAAATACGTGGCTGACTTCATTGGATCACCGTCAATGAACTTTCTGGAAGGCCACATCAAAGACGGCGCTTTTGAAACGGGCAACCTTTCGATCCCACTATCGGGGTACGAATTCTCCGCTGGCCCGGCGACAGGTCCTGCGACTTTGGGGATCCGTCCCGAACACATCATCACCGGCGAACTGGTCGGCAAAGCCCCTTTCCAGACAGATGTTTCGGTCAGCCTTATCGAGCCTACAGGATCAGATACACTCGTCGACTGCGAAATTGCCGGTAGCCCGTTCCGCGTCCGTATGGATGGGCAGGCCAAGATCGCGGTGGGCGAAAAACTGCAGCTCGGGCTCGATCTATCAAAGGCCTCGCTCTTCGACACCAAATCCGAACTGCGGCTGTGAGCCAAAAGCGTCCGCCATCATTGAAACAGTCAGACAATCAAAGGATTGAGTTATGCCTGCCATCTCCTATCAGCTTTATTCTTCGCGCAACTGGGACGTGGAGGAAACCTTTGCCATGCTCGCGGATCTGGGGATCAATGAGGTCGAAGGTTTCGGTCCATACTTTGATGATGTTGAAAAGACAAAATCCCTACTCGACGCCTATGGCCTGACCATGCCGACGGCACATTTTGCCTTGGATTTGGTCGAAACCGACCCTGATCGTGTGATCGACGTTGCAAAAAAAATCGGCATTCAAACAATTGTCATCCCGTTTGTGGCACCCGAAAATCGTCCATCCTCGGCGCAGGGGTGGAAGGAATTTGGCGAGCGTCTTGTTTCTGCTAGCAAACCTGTCTTGAACGCAGGTCTTGGCTTTGCCTGGCACAACCACGACTTCGAAATGGTGCCCGTCGACGGTCAGACACCTCTAGATCTGATTGCCGCGGCCTCAGAGGATATCCAGATCGAACTTGATCTCGCTTGGGTAAAATTCAGCGGCGAGGACCCAGTCCAATGGATTGAAAAATACTCAGGACGGCTGGTCGCAGTGCACGTGAAGGACATCGCTCCGGTAGGAGAAAACGCGGACGAAGACGGCTGGGCAGATGTTGGCTATGGCACGATGGACTGGCCTGCGATCAAGCGGGCGATGGATGCTGCTCTCGTGCGACGTTACGTGATCGAGCACGATAATCCCAATGATCACAAGCGGATGGCTCAACGGTCACTCGCAACTGTTCAATCATTCTGAGGAAGAACGCGATGCAGGTATATGGTGTCGGAATAATCGGGTGCGGCAACATCTCGACCGCCTATCTGAATCTTGCGCCTTTGTTCAACTATATTGAAATCCGGGCAGTCGCGGACCTGAACATGGAAACCGCGCAGGACCGGGCTCAAGAGTTCGGCGTCCGCGCGGATACGGTCGAAGGTCTGCTGGCAGCCGACGATATCGACATCATCCTCAATCTCACGATTCCAGCCGCGCATTTCAGTGTCACAACGTCGATCCTCGAAAATGGCAAGCACGCCTATTCGGAAAAACCGTTTGTATTGACCCTTGAGGAAGCTGAAACACTGCGGAAAATGGCGCAAGAACGAAATCTGCGGATCGGATCAGCGCCGGACACTTTCCTGGGCGGTGCCCATCAGGCGGCCCGTGCGGCAATCGACAGCGGCGAGGTGGGCGAGATCATCGGCGGCACATGCCATGTCATGTCGCATGGAATGGAGTCCTGGCACCCGAACCCGGACTTCTTTTTTCAACCAGGCGGCGGCCCAATCCTCGACCTCGGCCCTTACTACATCTCTAATCTTGTGCAGTTGATTGGCCCGGTTAAAGCCGTGACGGCCATGGCTTCGGCAAGCTTTGCTGAACGCGAGATCGGCAATGGACCACGATTGGGTGAAATGGTTCCGGTCGAGATCCCAACAAACGTTCACGCGCTCCTGGAGTTCGAAAACGGCGCTTTGATCACATTTGGGGCAAGTTGGGACGTCTGGGCGCATCGCCACGACAATATGGAGTTATACGGCACCAGCGGCTCTTTGTTCATTCCGGACCCAAATTTTTTTGGTGGCGAGGTGTTGATGTCAAAGGCGCAGGGCGAAATCACACAAGTACCAGACAACAATCATCCATTATCTGTAGCAAATGGTTCGGATGGATCCGGGGTGCATCGTGCCAACTATCGTTGCGCAGGCCTCGCGGAAATGGCTCAGGCTATTCAGGAAAACCGTCCACACCGGTGCAGCCTTGAGATGGCGACCCATGTTGTTGAAGTCATGACCAGCATTTTGGCCTCAGCGCAGGATCGCGGCTGGGCATCCATGACGACGACCTGCGCCCAACCATCTTGGCTTGGCCCCGAACAAGCAGTCCAACTAATGCGGTGAAAACCACAATTTGCGCGATAGACGCAAAGTCAGCAGCTTCCCGCGCGCCGACCATCAGGTGCTAGTCCCTACGATTGTGGAAGCTTTCCGCTGAGTGTTGATTTACTTGTTTGGCCCTTTGTCCGTAGTGCGCTTCTCGCGACACTTTGAACGGGCTGCTTCGGGCTCGAGGCAGACGCTCGCTCAATTCCACTCAATGACTGCAATGCGGACGAATCTACCGTTTGCACCAGTGCGGCACCATCAAATTTTTTGATGGAACGTTTAACGGACAAAAGCGTCCCCTTATTGGGGACGCTCGTTGCGGTGCCAGCTAAATTCTGAGTTGATACACATCAAAGACGCTTCTGGCCTAAGATCATTAAATCATTGGCAGTTCACTTCACTTTTGAGCCAAATAACAGTGGCTGTGAATGAAAGGGGGATTATGTCTTTTGATTTTGCCAGCAAAGTAACAGGGGTGGCAATGTGCATACTCCTAGCCGGCTGTGCTCAGCCAGCGCAAAAAACGGCCATGGTTCCGGGTTCAATTGCACCAACACCAAGTTCGGCGAAATACCACAGTTCAGTCGGAAAGGTGACTGGATATGGTGGGGAAGAAACCAACCCCATGTGGACATCGGAAATATCAAAAGAAGATTTTCAGGCGGCTTTAGAAACTTCTCTTCGTCAAGCTGGAATTTACTCTACTTCAGGCCAGTACACGCTACGTGCTGATATTCTTAGTGTCGAACAACCGCTTGTTGGCTTCGATTTGAAGGTCGCAATGACCGTCCGATACAACATTATTGATACTAATAGCAGGATACTTTTCGACAGAACTATAAAGTCGGAGTACACGGCAGATTTGTCGGAGGCATTTGTTGGCGTTGAAAGGTTGCAAAAAGCTAACGAAGGTGCCGCAAGAGCGAACATTCATTTACTACTAAAGGCATTGGGTTCTACCTCATCCGGTGGACAAATAGGTGCAGTCTCCTGAAGGCTGAGCAGCCTGATCTGACTGGGCCCATTTTTTTGTTCCTTTTGTCCAAAAAGGACGTTGGTTGAAGGTCGGTTGAATGACCGGTCTGCGGACGTAGCGAGCATTCGCTGCATCGGCGCAAGTGTCTGCTTTCAGCGCCTGACGCAGCAACGTTGCAGTTAGACATCAACCTATCTGGGTTGTGGATTCACGCGGGCATGAGCGACGCGAGGATACTATTTGCGTCCTGTCACGACATTCACCGCGTCAGGGTAGATAAGTCTATCGCCCACAACATATGCGTCGAGCATTTCCGCGACCTCTTGAATCAAGGCACTTTGCGAATCTTCTTCGAGCGCGAGAAATGCGCCTGCAATAGGCATAGACGCCAGATGCATGGGAACAAATTCTGGCGCAAGCGGAACATCGATCATCAGCTCTTGCCTCTGAACGGCCACATCCGAGAACCCTTGATCCGAGACCTGTTGTCTTAATTCTTCCGCCGGTGGCGTCTGCCGTTGAGCGCTCTGCTTTTCTGCAATCTCGGGGGAGATGTGGTGGGCAACAGCAGAGCAGAGGGCTTCAGTATAAGCGCTATGCCCATCCCAGATTGAGAATGCCAAACGCCCGCCTGGAACCAGGAGCCGCAAGAACTCACTCAAAGCTTTGGTTTTTTTCGGAAAGTAATGGTAGCCATGCTGCGAAAGAATGACATCGTAAGACCCTGAAGGCAGTCCGCTGCCGCATACATCGCTCTCAATCCATTGAATATCGAGATCACCAGCTAGATCTTTTGCCTTGGCGAGCATTGGCGCGTTGATGTCCAGACCATCGACCTGCCCGCTTGCTCCAACCTTCGACTTAGCAAGTCGGGTCGTCACACCTGTTCCGCAAGCAACATCTAAGACACGTTCCGAAGAAACTAGTGAAGCCTGTTCAACAAGCGCTTCGGCCCACCGGCCAAACCAAAGGGGCACCATGACTTCTTCGTAGATTTTGGGTCCGTTACCTGCCAATTGAAATGTCATGGAAAAACCTTTTGTCGCTTTTTGTGTTAACGACAGCGTATGCGCGTACCCTTTCTCAGGTCAAACCGCCGTTGATTGTGTTGTATTCAGGCTTGTCCTTTGATCCGGACATTCATGCGCCGTGCAGCATTTGTAGAAGTGGGCTCGAAGCAGTCATCCGACGGCATTAGCGATGAGACCGGTTTGTGGTTGCGAGCGGTCATTGGGGCCGCTCTCAGGATTGGTCCGACATCGGCCCTCCCTGCACTATTCAACGAGTTTTCAAGCTTGACGCTGAGGTTCTACCGCCGTCTGACCCTCTCTCGATTGCGCTCCCGACGTTCGATGTTGATCCGGTGGTCCCGGCCCAATGCCCGGTAGAATCCCAGTCCCTTGGACCAGTTCAGAAAGTGGGCAAAACTGTCGACCTGATCGTCGTTTCGCCCGCGTGGAAAGGACTGCAGTTCCCGTTTGAACGCTGACAACCAGGGCGCGTCCGCAGGCAGGTACACCTTGCCCTCTTCGACAGGACCGCACTCGGACTGGAACCGGGTTTCCTTGTCCTTGTCAGGTCTAATGCGTTCATAGCGCCGACGGTCATCACGAAACAATTCGTCCAGAAGCGGTTTGCCGGAGGCCGCATCTTCGATCAGAACTCGATCCGGATCCCAGCGACCGACAAGCTGCAGTGCCTTGGCTTTCAGGTCTGGGTAGTCCACCTGCCCACGCCAGACGTCAAGAAGGTACCACGCGTTTTCGCGGAACCCCCAGGTTGTACAGACCGAGAAGTCGGACCTGGGATCCGCAGACATCCCCGTATCCCAGCTTTGAACGACAAGCTGATACCAGCGGCGATCTTCGATGGTCTCGTAAGTACGGAACCACTCCCAGCGCAGGGGTGACCCGTCGGGAGCAATGGGGTTCTGCTGAAATTGGCAGTTGAACACGGCCGCGCCCATTTCCCGACGCTTCGTATCCAACGTTTGCTGATCCAGGCGCGACGGGCACAGGAGATCGCCAGGTTTGCGGCGCATGACCCTTCCAAGCCCAAGGGGCACCGTCTCATGGTCTTCGGCGATGGCAGGCAGATTCAGATGCCGATAAGTCCCGCGTTCCAGCAGATACCCCGGAGGATCCATCTCGTGCAGCCGTTGTGCAACCATAACCACGCGTCCCTCGGACGGGTTGTCAAAGCGCGACAGCAAAGTCCCCTCTGATACGCGCCAACACTCCAATGACCCCGGCGCCTGGCTCACCGGTCTGCTACAGGACGAAACAGGTGATCGGTTGACGCCAACCCACACCACGCGCAAAGGCCGACGGTTGCGCTATTACGTCTCCAATCGACTGATCTCGGGTGGCAAGGATATCTCCGGCTGGCGACTGCCCGGCCCGGCGCTGGAACACGCAGTCATTGATGTCATCGTCAGACATCTGCAAGACGCAGCCGCGGCGCACCAAGTACTGGCGCAACCGGAGGCCGGGTCAGCCGATGCAGTGCAGACTTCAGTTGCAGATTTAGTAACCCGGCTTCAAGGCCAAGGCGGTCAGGTCGGCGCTGCTCTTCTGGCCAAAGGCAAAATTGCACGAGGACAGATCGACCTCGAATTTAACCCCAAAACTCTGGCAAGCGCACTTGGCATCGCGGCCGATCATCTGCACCCGGATCTCACCCACGTCTCCGCATCTTTCGATCTGCGCCGCCGCGGTGTCGAGGCCAAGATCATCGCTGGAGACATTTCACCCCAACCCGATCCTCACCTCCAGTCCATGCTGCTCCGCGCCCATGGCTGGGCGCGCGATCTGAATGCCGGGATTCAACTGATGTAAATTGCACGCCGTGAAAGTGTTCCCGGCGTATTCATCCGCACCCGCGCCCAGCTCGCGTTTCTCTCCCCGAAGATTCAGGCCGCGATTCTAGACGGGACCCAACCGCCCGAACTCACACTCAAGCGTCTGGTCAGCGTGACCCACCCACTTAATTGGTCCGAACAGGAACGCCAGTTCGGCTTTTGATAGCTTCAGATCCTGCGTCCCTGATACAGGGTTCGCCCTCCCTGATCCGCCGGAACAATTCCCTGTTCCCGCGAGAAAATTCCCTGTTCCGCTTTTTAGGGAATTTGCAACATAAACCTCTGAAAAACATGCAGTTCTGACAGGAGAAATGACCGAACTCAGACCCGTTTCACGAAAATTCCCTGTAAATTGCCGGGTATCAGGGAAATCCAGCCCAAAGCGACCCCGCCAAAATGCGGCACTGAGACTGCGGCCGGAATTGCGCTCTGAATGTACAGTCTGCTCCGTCTCTGATTGAAAGCGCACGCGCCAACTCGCGGAAATTGCGGCACAATTCCGGGTCAGAAAACACAACTGAAGTGAGACGGGTATGGGTGGCGGGGAGACAGGGATTCGAACCCTGGGGACGCTCTCACGCCCAACGGTTTTCAAGACCGCCGCATTCGACCACTCTGCCACCTCCCCGTCGAAGGCAGGGTCTAAGCGCAAGTTCTGCCAGAGGCAAGTCGAAATCGGGATTTCTTGCCGAAGCCCGCGCAGCGGTCTTTCCATGACTCTTCAGCCGCGTTATGATCCCCGAAATAGACCGAAACAGGCTGGCAAGCAGAACCAGCAGACCGGCAGCGGGGTTCCGAGAACGAGACCCCTTCAGGCAAGGGATAAGCAGATGAAGCGAGCGATCATGACACGCCCGGGACCGAAACGGTTGGCGTATCTGGCGTTGACTTTGACAGTTCTGAGCGGGTGTGAGGACATTCTTCAAGAGGCTGAAAAACCTGAAGAAAACTCAAACAAAACCGAACTCCTTCCCGAGGCGGCCTCGGGCTCGCAGCGTGACGTCGAAGCCCCTGATGTTTTTCAGGTCACCGAAGCGGGGCTTTGGGATGGCAGACCCTCGCTGGGCGGGATCTGGGTCGCGTACCCGGATGTTTCACAGCCCGAGCGTGTCGTGATTACGAACACTACGAACAACAAGTCCGTAACAGGGGCCCTGTTCCGACGTGAACGCAACCTGCCCGGCCCGGCACTTCAGGTGTCATCTGCGGCTGCGGAACAGCTCGGAATGCTGGCGGGCGCGCCGACAAAGGTCAGTGTCGTCGCTCTGCGCCGTGAAGTTGTAAAGGAATCACCACCAGAGGACGCGCCCAAACCGGAAGACGAGGCGGCGGATACGGTTGCGGTGTCGGATGCCGCAGCCACCGACGATCCATCCGCGGCAGATAGCGAAAAACCGGCCAAGCCGAAATGGTGGCAAAAGAAGGCGCCAGCGGCAGCAGCTGGTACAGCAGTGGTTGCGGCGGAAGCGGCAAGTTCTGCCAATGAAGCAACCGAAGGTACGGGAACAACCACCGACGCGGCATCAGCCACTGAGGATCCGACAGAGCCCGCTGAAGAAAAACCCGCCAAGCGGAAGTGGTGGCAGAAACAAGAGCCAGCAGCGGCGGCTGCGGGAGCCACCGTGGCTGCGGCGGATGTCGCAACAGACAGTGTGGATGTGGCCGCAGAAGTTGCGGCGGCCGCAGCTGCACCGGCGTTGTCCGATGCGCCTGTCGAAGCCCCCGCTGAAAAACCCGCGAAACGAAAGTGGTGGCAAAAGAAAGACCCCACTGAAATCACCGAAACGCCGCTGGACCCCATCGAAGGCGCGGCAGCCGCGATTGACGCGACCGAAGCGATTCCGACCGCGGCAGCAGCAACAGGCGCTGCGTCTCCGCTGAGCAAACCATTCGTGCAGATCGGGACATTCAGCGTCGAAGCAAATGCCAATGCCGCTGCTGAGAAAGTGCGCCGGAATGGCATGTCGACTGTTGTGCGGGAACTGAAAACCGAAAACAAAACAGTATGGCGGGTCCTGGTTGGCCCTGCCACAACCCGGGCCGAACGCAAAGCCATTCAAAAAGATGTAAAGGATCTTGGTTTCAAAGATGCGTTCACCGTGTCCGACTGATACAGGGAGGCATAACATGCTATCCTCATTGCGAGTTTCTGTTCTGGCCTTTGGGCTTGCCGTGCTGGCAATCCCGGCTCAGGCTTTTGATACATCCGCCCGCGCGGCATATGTGATCGATCAGACCACCGGTACGGTGCTTTTAGCAAAAGACGCTGATCAACCCTTGCCGCCTGCATCCATGTCCAAGCTCATGACGCTGTATGTTGCTTTCGAAGCGCTGCGTGACGGAAGACTGACGCTGGACGAAACCCTGCCCGTGTCTGAACACGCGATGAGCTATGGCGGCTCGACCATGTTTCTGAACACGCAGGACCGGGTTCGGGTCGAGGACCTGCTGCGCGGCATCATCGTTCTGTCAGGCAATGACGCTTGCGTGGTGCTCGCCGAGGCGCTGAGCCCCGACGGGACAGAGGCCGGGTTTTCCCGATACATGACCCAACGCGCCAAGCAGATCGGTATGAACAACTCGAATTTCGCGAACTCGAACGGTTGGCCTGCCGCCGGACATATGATGTCGGTTCACGATCTGGCGGTTCTGGCCGACAGGCTGATTACCGACTTCCCCGAATATTACCCCCTGTTTTCAGAAGAGGAATTCGAATTCGATGGCCGTGCGCCATCGAATGCCCGTAACCGCAATCCGTTGCTGAAACTGAGCATCGGCGCGGATGGCCTTAAAACCGGCCACACGCAGGAGGCCGGATACGGCCTCGTCGGCTCCGCCAAACAGGGCGACCGCCGTGTCATCTTCGTCCTCAGCGGGCTGGACAGCACCGGCCAACGGGCAGAGGAGGCTGAGGCCGTGGTTAACTGGTCGTTTCGAAATTTTGTCGAGAGGACAGTTGCCAACGCGGAAACGCCGATAGCTGAAGCCAAGGTGTGGATGGGCGAGAAAAGGACCGTAGGTCTTGTACCTGACGGCGATCTGACGGTTCTGTTTCCAGTTCTGGGCACACAGAACGTCAAGGCCGAAGTGGTCTATCAGGGTCCCATCAATGCGCCGGTCAAAAAAGGCCAGCAACTGGCCGAGCTTGTCATCAAGCCTGAAGGATTGCCGGAAATAAGACGTCCGCTGGTGGCAGCGGAAGACGTTGCAATTGGTGGATTTGTCGTTCGTATGCTGACCGTTGGTGGCATTGTTCTGAAAGACGTGATCAATAACCCGCTGGAGTCGATGTGACCAGGGCTGGGTTATTTCTGACTTTCGAAGGCATTGACGGATCAGGCAAGTCAACTCAGGCGCGGATGCTGGCAGATCAACTGCGCGCGCAGGGTCATGAGGTCGTTTTGACGCGTGAACCGGGCGGCTCGCCTGGCGCGGAAGAAATTCGTAGTCTGGTGTTGGAAGGTGATCCCGACCGCTGGTCGGCAGAAACGGAAATTCTGCTTTTCACGGCCGCCCGCCGCGACCATCTGGAACGTACGATCGAACCCGCGCTGGCCGCAGGGCAAGTCGTTATCTGCGACCGTTTTGCCGACAGCACACGCATGTATCAGGGCCTATCGCGGGGAGATCTGCGCGGCCTTGTTGATCAGCTGCACAGCCTGATGATCAAGCGCGAGCCTGACTTGACGCTGCTGATCGACATGGACCCCGATACCGGCCTGTCCCGCGCCAAAGGGCGGCAAGGCGCGGAAGAACGGTTCGAAGATTTCGGCCCGGACCTGCAAAAGAAAATGCGGGCGGGCTTTCTGGCGCTGGCCCGTGAGTTTTCTGACCGTTTCCGCGTTGTGGACGGCAACCGGGACATGGACAGCGTTGCACAGGATGTGACAGAAATCGTCCAGGCTGCACTGCGATAGACGATGAATGACGAAATCCCCTCTCCGGATCAGGTGCCTGGTGCGCCGCATCCCCGCGAGACCGCCCAGCTTTTTGGTCAGGATGCAGCGGAACAGGCGTTTCTGACCGCCTTCAACTCGGACCGGCTGCACCACGGCTGGTTGCTGACCGGGCCGCGTGGTGTCGGCAAGGCGACGTTGGCATGGCGGATTGCGCGGTTCTTGCTGGCAACACCTTTGGCAAACGACGGTGGGCTGTTTGGCGCGCCGCCACCGCCAGAGACTCTCGACATTGATCCCAACCACCCGGTGTCACGTCGCATACTGGCCGGGGCCGAGCCGGGATTGGCCGCGATAGCCAGGTCACTGAATGATCAGGGGCGGCTGCGCAACGAAATCGTTGTGGACGACGTCCGAAAGCTGGGAAAGTTCTTTGGCCTGTCCTCTGCCGATGGCGGGCGCCGGGTCGTAATCGTGGATTCGGCGGATGAGATGAATGTCAGCGCCGCCAATGCACTGCTGAAGATGCTGGAGGAGCCTCCGGCGCGCACCACCCTTTTGCTGGTATCGCACCAACCCTCACGCTTGCTGCCAACCATCCGCTCTCGTTGCCGTACCCTACGTCTGGGGCCGCTGAACGCTGGGGATATGCAGGACGCGCTGTCGCAAACCGGGACGACCTTACTGGCGCACCCCGAATATCTCGCCGCATTGGCCGCTGGCTCGGTCGGGCACGCGGTTCGCCTGATCAATCTGGGCGGACTTGAAATCTATGCCGAACTGATTGCCATTCTGGGCACCCTGCCCCGTCTGGACCGGCAGCGCGCACTGGCCCTGGCCGAGGCTGCAGCACAACGCGGCGCGGCCGAGCGCTTTGATCTGCTGCTGACACTGATCGATGTCGCCTTGTCTCGGCTGGCCCTGACCGGGGCAACCGGTGCACCACCGTCCCCCGAAGCCGCCCCGAACGAAGCTGAAACGCTGGCCAGATTGTCGAATTCTACGGATCAGGCTCGTCGATGGGCCGAAGTCGCCGCGACAATCACAGCCCGCGCGCGACATGGTCAGGCGGTGAACCTTGACCCTGCCGCTCTGGTCCTAGATACGGTGTTCAAGATACAGGAAACCGCCGGCCAGGTCAGATGAGCGACACCCCCCAGATCACCGACAGTCATTGCCATCTGGACTTCCCGGATTTTGACGGTCAGTTGAGCGACATCATTTCGCGCGCGGCCGAGGCTGGCGTGACCCGGATGGTGACGATTTGCACCAAGCTGCGCAATGAACCCGCGGTCCGTGCAATTGCCGAAGCCCATGCGCCGGTATTCTACGCCGCAGGGACCCACCCGATGAGTGCCGCAGACGAGCCTATGGTCTCGGTCGATGAATTGGTTGCACTGGCACAACACCCGAAATTTGTAGGCATCGGCGAATCCGGTCTGGATTACCACTATACAGCGGACAGCGCTGAGCTTCAGAAGCAATCACTGCGCATTCATATCGAAGCCGCCCAGCGCACAGGGTTGCCTTTGATCATCCATGCCCGCGCCGCAGACGACGATATGGCCCGAATTCTGGCCGAAGAATATCGCAATGCGCCCTATTCCTGCGTGATGCACTGTTTCTCGTCCTCGGCCGAGTTGGCCAAGGCCGCGCTGGATCTGGGGTTTTATCTTTCCATGTCCGGCATTGCGGCCTTTCCCAAAAGCCAGGAGTTGCGCGACATTTTCGCAAGTACGCCAGTGGATCGCATTCTGGTGGAAACTGACGCGCCCTATCTGGCACCGCCCCCTTATCGTGGCAAGCGAAACGAACCGGCCTATACCGCACATACAGCCCGAAAAGGGGCCGAGCTGTTCGGGCTGGAGTATCCGGCTTTTGCCGCCCAAACTCAGGCGAACTTTGACCGGCTGTTCAGCAAGGCGGCAACGTACAGGGCCGCTGCATGACCGAATTGCGATTTACCATTCTGGGCTGCGGATCGTCAGGCGGCGTACCCCGGTTGGGTGGTCACTGGGGTGATTGCGACCCTGCAAACCCCAGGAACATTCGCCGACGCTGTTCCCTGCTTGTCGAGCGTGACGGCCCCGGCGGCACAACCTCCGTGTTGATTGATACGACCCCGGACATGCGCAGCCAGTTGCTGGACACGGGCACCGGGCGGCTTGATGGTGTGGTCTATACACACTCTCACGCGGATCATGTCCATGGAATCGACGACCTGCGCATGATCGTGTTCAACATGAAAACCCGCGTTCCGGTCTGGGCTGATGGTGATACTCAGAACGCCCTGCTGGGGCGGTTTGGATACGCCTTCATTCAACCCGAAGGGTCACCCTATCCTCCGATCCTCGACCTCAAGTCCATCGACGGGCCGTTCGAAATCGATGGCCCCGGAGGACCCATTCCGTTTCGTCCATTCAAGGTCAATCACGGCTCGATAGATTCTCTGGGCTTTCGAATGGGGCAGCTCGCCTATTTGCCGGATGTTGCCGAAATTTACGACGCCGCATGGCCTGAAATGGAAGGGTTGGAGTATCTCATTATCGACGCCCTGCGCCGAAGCCCTCATCCCACACATGCACATCTGGAAAAAACGCTGGAGTGGATTGGGAAGCTGCAACCAAAACAGGCGATACTGACCAACATGCATATCGATCTGGACTATGCGACCGTCGATGCAGAAACTCCGGACAATATCACCCCCGCCTATGACGGGATGGTGATACATCACGCGTTTCAGGCCCCTGTTCCTTTTGCATAAGATATCGCAGCTTGGCAGCTGCATGGGGGCCAAATGCTGCAAAGCCTGATTGACGTCATTCTTCCTGTCTTTCTTGTGATCGGCGCCGGTTACACGGCAACACGAACAGGTTATTTCAAAGAAAACCATGTCGACGGGCTGATGAGATTTACGCAAGGGTTCGCGATCCCATGCCTGTTGTTTCTGGCCATCGCGCATCTGGACCTCAGCGCCAGTTTCGATCCCCGGCTTTTAGCCAGCTTCTATTCCGCCGCTGCCTTGTGTTTCACCACGGGTCTTTTTGGTGCGCGCATCATTTTCAACCGCGAATGGGAAGACTGCGTGGCAATCGGGTTTTGTTGCCTGTTCTCAAACTCGGTTCTGCTTGGATTGCCGATTACCGAACGCGCTTATGGTCCTGAGAACCTGACAGGCAACTATGCGATTATCGCCTTCCATTCCCCGTTTTGTTACGGCGTTGGGATCACGGTGATGGAGGTTGTCCGCAATCGCGGAAACGGTGGCGCGCGCATGGCACGTTCTGTTCTGTCTGCAATGTTCAAGAACGCGCTGATCCTTGGTATTGCACTGGGGTTCGTGGTCAATCTGTCCGGTTTGACCATCCCGGCTGTGGTGGACGAAGCCCTTGGTCTTATCACTCGGGCCGCCCTGCCCGGCGCCCTGTTTGCACTGGGCGGGGTACTGGTCAAATACAAACCCGAAGGCGATCTGCGAACTATCGCCTTTGTTTGCGCAATCTCGCTGATGCTACATCCCAGCCTAGTGTGGATATTCGGCAAGTCCACGGGGCTGCCGCAGGACCTTTTCCGCTCGGGGGTGTTGAACGCAGCCATGGCGCCCGGGTTTAACGCCTATATCTTTGCCAATATGTATGGCCGCGCCAAGCGGGTCGCAGCTTCTTCTGTTCTCATTGGGACAGCCACATCCATCCTGACTGTCTGGCTTTGGCTAACGGTTCTGGGCTAACAGTAGTGTTGACTTCAGTTCGCACAGAGGCACGTAACGCATATCGTGTCAGGAGATCCAAATGCCACATGCCATCATCGTCGCACATGGCCAGCCGTCCGATCCAGAACCGGCTGAGGCTGCTTTGGCTGCATTCGCGGCTACGGTCGGCGCCCTGACCGAGCATGTAACGGTGCATGCTGCAACTCTGGCCGCGCCCGGCGCGTTCGAGGCTAAACTGAACAGCCTGCCGGAAAACACGGTCATCTATCCGCTTTTCATGGCAAACGGATGGTTTGTCACCAGCGCACTACCCAAGCGATTAGGGGATCACAAAGCGCGCATTCTAGAC
The DNA here is from genome assembly GCF_056541545.1 of Ruegeria sp. AG7. Classification (NCBI taxonomy): domain Bacteria; kingdom Pseudomonadati; phylum Pseudomonadota; class Alphaproteobacteria; order Rhodobacterales; family Roseobacteraceae; genus Ruegeria; species Ruegeria sp. AG7. The sequence continues at coordinate 268,407 of NZ_JBQFYP010000004.1, read as the reverse complement.
CCATTGGGTGTTGACCCAGAGCTACCGGAATTGACCGCGCACGCCCTGCAATCCGAGTTGTCCGAATTGAATTGGGCAACTGCGTCGACCGATTTGGTCATTGCCGCCCATGGGTCGGGGCGTAGCCGAAACCCGTCGGTTGTGGCTCTGAATTTCGCATCGCAACTTCAAGAAATGCTGGCTTTCAAATCTGTCCGCGTTGGGTTTGTTGAAGAACCGCCATCCATTTCCGAAGCCGCAACCGGCATAGGGGCTCAGGCGCTGTGCCTTCCGTTCTTTGCCTGCACCGGGGGGCACGCAGTAGACGACGTGCCCGCAGGATTGAGCCAAGCAGGCTTCGAAGGCGTCCTGCTGCCAGTGGTTGGGGAACTGCCACCCATCCGGCACCAGATTGCCAAGCAGGTAACGAAGGCCGTTCAGCTCGCGTAAAAATTCGCCTGAGTTCTTTGCCCCGGAAACAGGCAAAACTCAGGTTTGCGCTTTGATCAGAGTGGAATACAGGCGGTGGCAGGACCGGCCATCTCGCTTGGCCTGATAAAGGGCGACGTCGGCGGCGTGAAGGATGTCGGCGGCTTTGGGAACCTTGAACTGGGTGGACAAGGCCGTTCCGATACTTGCAGAGATACAGCACGGTTGGTCCTGAAACATCATGGGTTCATTCAACCTCGCGATCAGGCGCCCGGCGATGGACTCCAGGGTTTCTTCCCGCGTCAGACCTTTAAAAATAATGACAAACTCATCCCCGCCGACCCGCGCAACCGTATCGTCTCCACGCGTCTCTTCAAGCATGATGCGGGCCGCCTGTTGCAGGACGTAATCCCCGGCAGCATGGCCCAGCCGATCATTCACGGATTTGAAGAAGTCTAAATCCAGATGCATAAGGGCAAATGTAGTATTTGTCAGGATCAGATGCCCCAGCAAATGATCCATCGCGCGACGGTTCTTCAATCCCGTCAATGTATCGGTATATGCCTGCTCTTCCGCGGCTAGCATTGCCCCCTGAAGCCTGAGATTAAGTGAACGGGACGCTTCCATCGCGGCAGATTTGGCTTCGACCAGATACAACAGCTCGATCGCCAGGTCGGTGCCGGAAAAATCTGCGCTCGTCAGGGCGTAATCCCGAACCGCATCCAAAATCGAAATACCGAATGACAGATTGATGACTGCACCGCCCGTCTCGGGCAAGGGTGCGACCAGGCCTTTCAGGGTCGTACGTGGTTCATCGCGAAATCTCAGATGCAGTTTGGCACCGGCCATCGACATCAATGCGGGAAGGGTGGTGACTGTTCTGGGGCGGATCAGCTCGAACACGTCCAGAACCCCCAGCCCGACCAAAGGCAATTCGGGCCGCAACTTTTGCAATGTCGGGCCCGCTTGTTGAATGCATCCGCTGCGGTCCACCAACATGAACATCGGGCAAAGCGTTTCCAGAAGTTCGGCCAGTTCTTGGGTATGTGTCATCTGTTCCGAGCCCCCAGATCAAAATGGCGCCCCTCGGCAAAGGCGCTTTCGACCAAAATGATTGAAATGATTTCACAAAACTCCTGACGACCCTCATGCGACAGCATCACCAGCGCACCATAATCATCGGCCATCGCTCGTAGGACCCCGACCATAACACTGGAAAATCCCGGTAAGTCCGGAAGGCAGCACAACTGGTATTCCGTGGCTGAAAGCTCTCTCAACTCAAGCGCAGGCAAAGTCAGATCAGAGACAGCCAGTCTCACACGATCCGCAAGATCATCTAGGGAATGAAGAAACTCGACATAGGTGACACCCCCAAACCTGAGCAGTCGGCGCAGCCCTTCCATGTTCGGATGGGACACCAGATATGTTCCCAGATCTTCAAGGATTTCCGCCTGTGGTCGGTTGAGGTCAATACTCAGGGCCTCGAGCAACCGGGTCGTCATGTCATCGTCATAGATGAGCATGGCTTCAAACTCGACAAACCCAAGCCGCGCACCTTCGGTCACGCGAACCCAACAGGATTGCCCGTAGGTCGCGCCGACAAAGGATTGTATCGCCCGGTTGATCAGACCATGCATCGGATGCCTCAGATTGGTGTCCTTGGCACTGTGGTCTGAGAAACCTTAACAAATAGCCAAAATTCGCCCCGAGTTGCTGTGAATGCAGCGGAGTATCAAGACGACACTACCCACCATGTCAGAAGTCCGTCGGCGCGCCGCCTTCGGCCTTGCGGCGTTCGACGAACTCGGCCAGTTCCTCGCGAATACCATCGTCCATCGGAGGGGCTTCAAAGCTCGAGATGATCTCTTTGAACATGTGATGCGCACGCTCAGCCGTCCAGATGCCTCCGGCGGCCTCCCAGCCTTCATAGTTCTTCCAGTCACTCAGGAAGGGCTGGTAGAAGGCCGTGCTGTAGCGATCCTGTGTATGCTGGATGCCAAAAAAGTGACCGTCATTGCCAACCGCTCGAATTGCATCCAAAGCAATCTCATCCGGCCCGGTCGCGGTCAGATCAGGGTTCATATAGCGCTGAATTTGCTGCAAAACCTCGCAATCCATGATGAACTTTTCCGGGCTGGCGATCAGGCCGCCCTCCAGCCAACCGGCGGCGTGGTACACCATGTTGGTGCCTGACTGTACGGCCGCCCAGAGCGAGTTTGAGGTTTCCCACACGGATTGCCCGTCTGGCACATTGGCCGCACAAACACCGGATGAACGCAGCGGCAGCCCATAATATCGCGCCATCTGCCCGGTCATCTGTGTCGAGCGCATGTATTCCGGCGTCCCGAAAGCGGGCGCGCCTGATTTCATGTCCACATTGGATGTGAAAGTTCCGATTACACAGGGGATACCAGGGCGCACATATTGGAACAGAGCGATGGCGCACAAGGCTTCGGCCAGGGACTGTGCAACCGCACCTGCCATCGTTACTGGTGCCATTGCCCCCGCCAGCGTAAAGGGGGTTACGACAATCGCCTGCCCGCGCCGCGCCAATCTCAGGCAACCATCTATCATCGGATGGTCATGCTTCAACGGCGAGGTTGAGTTGATGTTGGTGTACATCCGTGGCGAGGCCTCGAATTCCTCGTGGCTGAGACCGCCCGCGATGCGCACCATCTCCATCACATCTTCAACACGTTCCTTACCCAACGAATAAGCGTGCATCGCCTTGTCGGTCAGGGTCAGCTTGTCATACAGCACATCCAGATGCCGGACACTGGCATGAATATCGACGGGTTCTACAGGATATCCGCCAGCGAAGTGAATACAGTTGAAGTACTGCGTCAGTTTCAGAAGATTCTGGCACATCTCGCGATTGCCCGGCACTTTCTTTCCGATTTCCATGTCCCAGTAATTGGGCGGAGATGAAACGTTGCCAAACAGGATATTCTTTCCACCTATCTCGATCCTGTGGTCAACATTTCGGGGGGTAATGGAAAACTGGCTGGGCGCCTTGGCGATCATCTCCATGACAAAATCGCGCCCCATGCGGACGTTGTCACCATTGATCGTGCACCCCGCTTCGCGCAGGATGCCGATTGCCTCTTCGTTGTAGAATTCGATCCCGATCTCTTCCAGAATACGCATGGCACCTTCATGGATCGCTTCGATCCCGGCCTGATCCAGCGGTTCAGTCGGGCGATCTATATTGATGGGTGGGTCCCACGGCATCTGGTCAATCACCGCGCTACCCCTGCGCGCTGCCGCACCTGCGCGTCCTCCGCCGCGGCGTTTGCGTGTGTTGGTTTCGGCCATGGTTGCCTCCGTTCTGGCTTGGTACAAGCAAGACCCGAAGACGCGTTTCTGGCCGCTCCATCTGCGACAGAGCTTGTCGGTTTTCTATAATTGTTCGTCGATTTTCCGGATCAACACATCATTTTTCGGCCAGCCACGCTGGAATGTGACCGATATCCGGAAGGACCACATCCGCCATCGGTGCCAGCGCATCTGCTTCAGCCAATCCGGTCAAAACGCCAATGGTGATCATCCCGGCTGCGCGCCCCGCTTGCAGGTCATGAACACTGTCCCCCACCATTGCAATGCGCGACGGCTCGACCCCGACCTGTGCGGCAAAGGCCAGCAACTGACCTGGCCCGGGTTTGAAACCATGACCACTGTCATACCCGGCGATAAAATCGAAGTGTTCGCGTATTCCCGCAGATTCCAGATGCTGCAAAGCCGGATGCTCGCTGTCATTTGTCGCAAGGCCCAGTTTGATCCCGGATTGCTGCAACCCTTTCAGGAATGGACCCAACGGCACGGCAGGGGATTGAGGAGCCGCCGCGGCCTCGGCATTCATCATGTCTACAACTTCCTGCAATGTCACATCGTCAACATGCGCAATAAGCACCTCGGCGATTTCTTCGACTGTTGCGGCTATCACAATGCTATCCGTGGAATACCGCTCTTGCTCGAAGTCAAATCCGATGATGCTGCCGAGTTCCACAGCCCGGTCTACATCCCCCTTTGTCAGACGCATCAGCAACGAGCGCCCGAAGGTTCCCCAGGTTTTGGCAAAATCGAACAAAGTGCCATCCTTGTCGAAGACGATTGCTTCTATTGGCATCGCGTGCTCCTGCGGAAAAGGTGTTCAGGTCCAGTGTACATCGCCACCGCCTGACAGAACCGCCCGCGCTTGGGCAGGGTGATCATAGGCGATCGAGTTGGCGTCACAAAACGCCATGACCCACGAATCGTCAAGCACAAGAAAATCGAGAACCGAAGCCAGAAAGTCCCGGTCACCGGCCCGATTGCGAACATCCCCGATCGAAGCACCTGTCGAGCCAAGAAAGACAGGCAAAAGCTCGTCATTTCTGACCAGCCAACCCAAGGCCGTCAGAGCAAGGGTCTCGGCTGAATCAGGCGAAATGGACATAAACAGTGCTCGGATCAGGTGATGGAAAGAGTTTGTTAACCAGACTCATAAACAATTTGTTCGCGCATGCAATCAACGGTGAACGACTATGTCTGTGCAAGGCACCATCCTTGTCCTCGACGGGGTATCAACTAACCGCATAATGCTGAAGGTTCAACTAACCGCTGCCTGGTATCACGTGGTACAGGGTGGAAAACTTGAAGGGCTACAAGCCCTTGCGCGTCGCGTTCAGCCGGACCTTGTACTGACGGCACAGACATTGCCCGACGGAACAGCCGCAGATGTCAAGAAAGCCCTTACCGAAGTATCTGGCCTTGATGACGTGCCTGTTGTCGTACTTGCAGCACAGAATGACAAAAACGCGCGCCTGCGTGCCCTGAAAGACGGGCTGGACGATGTGTTGACGCATCCTTTCAAAGATACGTTGCTGCTGGCACGCATTCGCAGCCTTTTGCGTGCGCGCGCAGTTACTCAAGATTTGCAGGTCAGCAACGGATCACAACCTATTGGATTTGGGGAACCCGCCCCTGTCATGATCACCCCCCCGAACGCGGCCCGGGTTGATATCTTGACCGATACTGTCCGAACCGGTGCCCTTTGGCACAAGGCCTTGCAAGGCCAGCACCATTTCGATCTGTCCTGGCACCTTCAATCGAACTTGCAGGGCGTTTTGTCCGGACCGATACCGGACGCGATTGTGGTCGAACTGAGCTCGCATCCGTCCGCGCTGAATATCCTTGCAGATCTCAGGTCACGGGCAGCAACCCGGAACACTGTCCTGATTGGCGTCTTGCAGGACTACGATGCCGTGCAGGCCTCAGAAGCGCTGGACAGAGGCGCAGACGCCGTATGCCTGGGGGGGTTCTGTGCGCAAGAGATCCTGTTGCGGCTGAACAATCAAGTTGCGCGCAAGGCACGGCTTGATCATTTGCGCGTATCATTGAGAAAAGGGATCGCCGAGTCCTGGATTGATCCGCTGACCGGGCTGCACAATCGTCGTTACGCCATGCGGGCATTGGATCAGATCGCGCGCCAGTCTGCCCGTACCGGGCGTGGCTTTGCCGTCATGCTGGCGGATCTGGATCACTTCAAAATCATCAATGACTGCCATGGCCATGGCGCCGGTGATTGTGTTCTGACGCAGGCCGCAAAACGAATGCAAAGCGCACTTGGATCCAAAGGTTTTGTCGCCCGTATCGGCGGTGAAGAGTTCATGTTCGCGGTGCCCGATGTGTCACAAAAACAAGCCAGAAAACTGGCTGAGACCATCTGTGACAGCATTTGTCGCGCCCCGTTCCTGCTATCGGACCAAGGTTTGCAGGTTAACGTGACGATCAGCATTGGGCTGGAGATGCCGCAATCGGGTCAGCCGGGAAAAGAAGGCACACCCGTTCCTGTAGGAGATATCCTGAAAGCCGCCGATAAAGCCCTTTATGCGGCAAAAAAAGCGGGACGCAATCAGGTGAGTATCAGGCAAAGCGCAGCCTGAACCCGTCAGTCCTTTTTCTTGTGTCCATGCGGCCCGCGTTCGACGATCTTTTGCAACCTGCCCGCATAAGATTGCCGCTCTGCGTCGCTCATGGCGGTGACGCGAGCCAGCCATTGCGTCTGCAGGGCTAGTTGCAGTTCTGCCGTCGCCTGCGACTGTTTCTGCAACAACACTTCAACGGCGACCGGATCGAAGGGCACTGTGCGCAGTGCCAGGCTCAAGGCTTCAAAGTCCTGTCTGCGCCCCCTTAGGTCTTTTTCGCGCAGCGCTGACAGTTCCCCTCGCATCGCTTTGCGATCATCTTTCGGCAAAGCGCGATACAGCGCAGGGCCAAATCCCGGCGGTGCCTCGGTGTGAACTCCATCCTTCAGGCGCAGCATGGTTCCGACTGCAACACCGACAACCAACAGGTTCAGAGCCAATGACAAGACCAACAAAACCGTCATCCACCGGCGTTTCGGTTTAAGGGCAGCGTTCATTCTGTGCTCTCCAGAAAACTCGTGTCATATCCAAGGTCCGCCACAAAAAATGCCGCCTCTTGCGATGTCAGCAGATTGGCGGGATCGGGCAGGAACCCCGGCGCGGAAAAACCGATCCAGAGCCCCGCCGCACTGGCGGCGATCAAGCCGCCCACCCCCTGCCAGCCACCTACGTTGTCCATCATTCGATGCCAGATCGAAGATTGAGGTCGAGGTTCAGGCCCTAGGCGACTAAGACGGAGTTTTTCAGCATCTGTCTGGATGCGCACGGCCAGATCGTCGGGCAGCGCCGGTCGGTTCTGCCGAGCCTGCGCAAACAAATGATCCAGTTCCAGGTTTTCATCCGTCATCGTCATACCCCAGTTCTTCACGTCGCCCGGCCAGTATCGCGGTCAGACTTCGTTTGCCCCGCGCGGTCAAGCTTTCAACCGCTTCCACTGAAATTCCCATGATCCCGGCAATTTCACTGTTGGGCAACTCTTCGATGTGGCGCAGAACCACAGCCTGCTTCTGCCTTTCTGGCAGCTCCGCCAGGGCAAGCTGCAACGCATCCACGCGGGCCTCATCCTGCAGTCGGTCGGCCACGCTGGCTTTGCCATCTTCCGGCTCAGGAATATCCGACAACCTGCCGGGGGCCTTCCTGCGCCGGATGTCCACACAAAGGTTCAGCGTTACGCGATACAGCCATGTCGAAACTTTGGCCTGACCCGGCACCCAATCCGGCGCCATCTGCCACAACCGCATCATCGCCTCCTGCGTTACGTCTTCTGCCTCGGCCCGATTGCCCAACATACGCAACGCAACGGAATAACAAAGCGGCCCAAGGCGATCGGTTAAAACCCGCGCAGCCTGTGCGTCACCATCAGCGAATTGGCTCAGCAACACATCGTCGCTGAGAGAGCTCGCGGTGCAATCCGCACCGCGAACATCGTGTAGGTGGGAGGTCAGGTCCTCCACCCTGCTTCAGTTGTCGATTGCACCTGACTTATGGTTCTTTTTCTTATGGTGCCGTCCCATCCGGTCTTTGGCATCGGCAAATTCCTGTTCCGATATTCCACCACTGTTATCTGCATCCATCCGGTCAAACATCTTGTCACCCCGGCGCGGTTTCGGCAACTCGTCCTGGCTTAGGAACCCGTCATTGTTCACATCGTTGTTTTCGAACATTTTGGCGACCCGGTCGTTTGCTTTTTTCTGAGCAGCAGCCTGCATCTCCTCTAGGCTGAGCTGGCCGTCCCCATCGGTATCCGCGGCTGAGAAACGCTCGGTGTAATGTGCTTCCATCTCCTGCTGCGTCACTTGACCATCGCCATTGGCATCCAATTCCAGAAAGGACACTGGCTCACGACCACCCGGACCAGCCGCCAGAACGGACGTGCCGGTGATTGCAACACCCGACAGGACAATCGCCGTGATGAACTTTGCATTTTTCATTTCGGTTTTCCCTTGTTGACGCGGCCTGAGTGCCGCTGCTCATAACCATTCAAACGCGCGAGGCAGGGAATTCCGTCGCGGTGCCAGCAACTTTTTTTGAACCAGCGCGGTATATCACGACGTGGTTCACCTGAGGTGCGTTGCAAAGCGACGCACCCCCCTTTAAAAACCACCCGTTCAGGCGCATTATCCGCCAAAGATTACTGCGCGAGTTATATTATGACGGATCAGACGATCGACACCACAACCCAGAACGAGCGAGAAACCTGGCCTGCATTGGTCAAAGGGTTTCGGTGCAAGTGCCCAAATTGCGGTGAAGGCAAGCTGTTGCACAGCTACCTGAAGGTGAATGACACCTGCTCGAACTGTGGGCAGGAACTGTTTCACCATCGCGCCGATGATGGCCCAGCTTATCTGACGATCCTGCTGGTCGGGCACCTGTTGGCCCCGGCCCTGCACGTCTCGTATGTGAACTGGCGCCCGGACCCATGGGTGATGGCCATCGGGTTTTCCATTGCTTGCGTTGCACTGTCGCTGTTTTTGCTCCCCCGTCTGAAAGGCGCTGTGGTCGCTTATCAGTGGGCGCGTCGTATGCACGGTTTTGGCAACGATTCATGAGCCGGAAGAAGCGATTGTTTTCCGCATGACGACCGACAAGACCGCCATCCGCGATGCCGCAACCGTCATCGTGCTGCGAAACAGGTGGACCAATCCGTCGATCCTGATGGGTCAACGTGGGTCCAAGGCCGTGTTCATGCCCAACAAATTCGTGTTCCCCGGTGGAGCTGTCGATCCGGCGGATGCAGATGTACCGCTTGCGACCGCACTGCCTGACCTGTGTTTTGAGCGGTTGGCGGAACAGGCGGAATCCGGAAAACAACACGCCCTTGCCGCCGCAGCAATTCGCGAGCTTTGGGAAGAGACAGGACTTGTCCTTGGCCAGACAGGACACTGGCCGGGCAGCGTTCCTGACGACTGGCAAAGCTTTTTCGCCATGGGTTACGTGCCGTCGGCAGCTGCGCTGCAATTTGTTTTTCGCGCAGTCACACCGCCCGGCCGCCCCCGCCGCTTCGATGCGCGGTTTTTTCTGGTCGATGCCGATGCGTTGCAGGGCGATCTGGATGATTTCAGCCATGCCTCGGACGAGCTGTCGCATCTGCAATGGGTGGAACTGGATCGGGCGCGTGAACTGGATCTGCCGTTTATCACTGAGGTTGTTCTGGCCGAGGTCGCAGCCCGGGTGACCTCACCCGAGCCGCCAGTATCGGTTCCGTTCTATCAGAACAACGAAGAAGCCAATCTGTTCCTGCGGCTCAGAGGCTATCCGATGCCCGAGCACGACTGACCGATCAGTTTCACCGCATCCGGCTGACAACCACCGTCACTTCGGGTTTTTTGCCGATTTCCGCTTTTGCCGTCTGACGCACGATCCGGCGCATTTCGTCTTCCAGCTTGTCGTCATCCCGTAGGGTCTTGGCCGCCGCCCGCATTAGGAACTGGTTCAGGTCTTCTTCCAACACTTCGACCAATCCGGCGCGGGACGTTCCGACCTCGGGCAGGCCCATCGTGTCGCACCACGGTTCGCCCAGCGGCTCGTCTTCTTCATCCAGAACAACCGTCACAGTAACATGGCCGTTCAGAGCCATGCGAATACGGTCCCGTACCACGCCGTCCAACGCACCGATTTTCACCGTACCGTCCAGATAGGTACGCCCGGATTCGACATAGTCGACCACCACGGGTGCATTGCCGCTGAGGTCCAGCATGGTGCCGTTTACGGCCAGCACACCCGTTCTGCCGCCCTGCTCAGCCAGTTTGACATGCTCGCGCAGGTGCCGGTGCTCTCCATGCATTGGGATCACAATTTGCGGATCGATCAGCGCGTGCACCTTCTCAAGATCAGGTCGGTTCGCATGGCCAGAGACGTGATAGAGGCCCGAGCTGTCATCCACCACATCCACGCCCTTTTCACTGAGCTGGTTCATGATGAAAATCACGCCACGTTCGTTTCCGGGAATGGTTTTCGACGAAAACAGGAACAGGTCGCCTTCGGACAGTTCCAGACCACGGTACTTGCCACGGGCCAGTTGCGCACTTGCCGCACGGCGTTCGCCCTGGCTGCCAGTCACGATCAGCATCAGGTTCTGACGCGGCAGATCCAACGCTTCTTCCGCGCTGATCACCTTGGGGAAGTCCGACAGGATACCAGTTTCGGTCGCAGCTTCGATCATCCGCCGCATTGCGCGCCCTAGCAACACAAGTGAACGCCCCGCGCGCGCGCCTGCCTCGGCCAATGTTTTGACCCGTGCCACGTTCGACGCGAAGGTGGTTGCCACAACCATACCCTCGGCGTTTTCGACCAGTTTGGTAATCTCTGGCCCGACCTCGGATTCCGAACGGCCCGGATGCGCCGAGAAAACATTCGTGCTGTCGCAAACCAACGCCTTGACGCCCGGCTTGGCAATCTCGGCCCAAAGGTCGGGATCAAAGGCTTCGCCCACGACTGGGTTTGCATCTAGCTTGAAATCACCCGAGTGCACCACGCGCCCTGCGGGCGTGTCGATGACCAAAGCAGCACTTTCCGGAATCGAATGTGAAACTGGAAGGAAGCCCACCGTAAACGGTCCGACTGAGACCGTTTCGGGCCAAGAGGACACGGTTGTCACCGCATCGGTCGGGTGCGCGTATTCTTCCATCTTGCGACGCGCGATATTGGCCGTGAAAGCCCGGGCATAAATCGGAGCTCCCAGTGCCTCATAGCAATGAGCCACGGCGCCGACATGGTCTTCATGCGCATGGGTGATGAAAACGCCATCCAGCCGGTCGGCCCGTTCTTTCAACCAGGAAATATCCGCATAGATCAGGTCGACGCCCGGTGTTGTATCCATATCGGGAAAGGTGACACCCAGATCCACCAGGATCAGGCGTTCCTGCCCAGGTTGACCATATCCGTACACGTAGGCATTCATGCCAATTTCGCCCGCGCCACCCAGCGGCAGGTAGATCAATCTTTCACTGCTCATATCGAGCCATTATCCTTGTTATAGCGATGAATCACGGTCAAGCCGTGCATCGTCAAATCATCTTCGATTACGTCGAACCCCACGTCGGCCTGATCGAACAAGGGGGCCAACCCTCCGGTTCCCACGACTTTCATCGGCATTCCATATTCGGCCTTGATCCGCGCGATCAGCCCCTCGATCAGGCCGGAATACCCCCAATACACGCCTGACTGGATACAACCAACCGTATTCGTACCGATCACCTTCTCGGGACGCGTGATGTCGATATGCGGCAGTGCGGCTGCGCCCTGATGCAAAGCCTCAAGGCTGAGATTCACACCCGGAGCGATGACGCCCCCAACATAGGCACCGTCCGCGGCGACAACGTCGAAATTTGTTGCAGTACCAAAGTCCACCACGACGACATTGCCGCCATGACGGTCAAATGCACCAACTGCATTGGCCAGTCGATCCGGGCCCGGCACAGTCCCCTGATCCACGCGCGGCGGCACGGGCAACAGGCAATCCGGCCTGCCTACCACCAGCGGCCTGCACCCAAAAAAGCGATCGGCAAAGATGCGCAGGTTGAACACCACGCGCGGCACGGTCGACGCAATGATGACATCCGAGATATTCGCCTCGATCCCGTAATGTTTCACCAGCGTCGAATACCAGGTGAAATAGGCGTCCGCCGTGCGTGCATGATGGGTCGAGGTGCGCAGGGTGCACAGAAATTCCTGACCGTTCCAGATCGAGAAGACTGTATTGGTATTGCCGCAATCAATGGCCAGAAGCATTTGCGCCCCTTTCAGAAATAGACATCCGCCGCAGGAATGCTCACGCGGCCTTTGGCGGTGTTTAAGACAAGGTTACCGCCTGCGTCTACCGTTTCGAAGGTCCCAACCGTCTCAGACGTGCCGGTACGGGCCGTAATAACCTCGCCCAGCCGGGCAGCACGGGACAGCCACGCGGTGCGAATGGGTTCGAACCCGTAGGTAACAAACTGAGTTTCATATTTGGCATAGGCTGAAGCAAGCTCGGTCAGAAAATCCTCGGGCGTGACGTTTGCACCGGTTTCCGACAAAAGAGAGACAGGTCGGACCGCGCCCGGTTCCACCGCGTCGGCGTCTGGGGCGTTGGCCAGATTCACACCAATACCGATGGACAGATACGCCACACCACGCCCCTGCCCGGCGCTTTCCAGCAAAATACCAGCAAGCTTGCCACCGTTCAGTAGTACGTCATTGGGCCATTTCAACGACAGCCCCGCCGCACGCCCCGTCACAGAGACACAAGCGTCAAACAGAGCCAGTGCCGCAACAAAACTGCGCAGAGCCGCCTGTTCTGGAGCACCTTCAGGGCGCATCAAAAGGGTCGCGGCAAGGTTGCCCATAGGGTTGGCCCATGACCGTCCGCGTCGCCCACGCGCAGCCGTCTGATGATGCGCCATGATCCACACAGGACCACGGGCATTGGGGGCAATCCGCGCAGCTTCGTTGAGTGTGCTATCAACTTCCTGCACCTCGTGCAGGCCATAGCCTTGTGGCCACTTGGTCATATCAAAAAGGCCCGGTCACGCGACCGAGCCCCCTCTTTCAGATTGCGCAAAACGTTCAGTTGACAAGAGTTGCCGCCGCAGCCGCTGCCGCGCCCTCGATCCCAAACTGATAGAAGACCCCGATCAGCATCAGCGCCGCGGACCCCATCAGGGCGACCCACAGAACGGGTGTCGACCGCGTTTCAATCGGGTCTTCGTTCTCGGCCCCGAAATACATGTAGAACACAATCCGCAGGTAATAGAAGGCGCCAATTACCGATGCGATGGCCGAAACCACAACAAGGCCTGTCAAATCGGCACTTACACCAGCCCGCCAAACACCAAACTTCGCAAAGAAACCCAGCATCGGTGGGACACCGGCAAGCGAGAACATCAGGATCAGAACAGCAAGGGCCTTGCCCGGATCACGTTTGGAATACTGGCGCAGCGCATCAATGTCAGTGACGGGTTTGCCGTCGCGTTCCATCATCAGGATAAACGCAAACGTGCCAATGTTCATGGTCACGTAAATCGCCAGATACATCAGCATCGCCTGAATACCCAACTCGGTGCCAGCCGCGAGACCGATCAGCGCATAGCCCATATGGGCAATCGACGAGAACGCCATCAGTCGCTTGATGTCGCGCTGACCAATTGCGGCAACCGCCCCCAGCAACATCGACAGCACGGACAGCAAAACAATCACTTGCTGCCAGTCTTTGACCACACCTCCGAAAGCGTCATGCAGAAGACGTGCGAACAAGGCCATTGCCGCGACTTTCGGCGCGGTGGCAAAGAAGGCCGTAATTGGCGTCGGCGACCCTTCATAGACATCCGGTGTCCACATATGGAACGGAACCGCCGAGACCTTGAATGCCAGACCCGAGATCAGGAAGATCAGGCCAAACAACAGACCAACCGAGACGTCCCCATGATGGACCGTCTGAATAATGCCCGAGAACAGTGTCGTGCCGGTGAACCCATAGACCAGCGACGCACCATACAGCAGCAGACCTGAACTGAGAGCGCCCAGAACAAAGTATTTCAGCCCTGCTTCGGTTGATTTCGCACTGTCACGACGCAGCGCGGCAACAACATACAGCGCAAGGGATTGCAGCTCGAGCCCCATGTAAAGAGACATCAGATCGCCCGCGCTGACCATCATCATCATACCAACGGCAGCAAGCGCCACCAGCAGCGGATATTCAAAGCGCAGCAGACCCCGGCGTGCCATGTATTCCTGGCTCATCACCAGAACGGCACCTGCCGACAAAAGGATGGCAACTTTGGCAAAACGCGCGAACCCGTCATCTACGAACATGCCGTTGAAGGCCACGTTGGTGCCACTGCCCTGGGTGGCGATCCAGATCGCCAGGACCGCCATCAGGCCCGCCGTGGTCCAGACCAGAACCGAAGCCAGCCCGTCTTTCGACGTGTAGACTGCCCCCAACAGAGCCACCATCGCATAGATCGCCAGAACGATTTCCGGCAGGATAATTGTCAGATCAGCCTGGATCATGTCTCCAAAGCTCCCTTAATGCGAAGCGGCAGTCTGGGTCGCAGCCTCAGCCGCGGCCAGAGCCGTGTCATAGTTCGAAATGAGTGCCGTCGTGGATTGGCCGATCACATCGGTCACCAACGACGGGTAAACGCCCAGAAGGATCGTCATCACGATCAGCGGGGCAAAAATCAGCCGCTCGCGCGAGCTCATGTCGGTCATCGCCTTCAGGCTTTCCTTAATCAGATCCCCAAAGACAACGCGGCGGTAGAGCCACAACGCGTAGGCTGCAGAGAAGATCACACCGGTCGCCGCAACAGCAGTCACCCAGGTGTTGACCTGAAATGTGCCCATGAGTGTCAGGAACTCACCAACAAACCCGCTGGTGCCCGGCAGTCCGACATTGGCCATGGTGAACAGCATGAAGACCAGTGCATAGGCGGGCATCCGGATGACCAGACCGCCATAGGCATCGATATCGCGGGTGTGCATCCGGTCATAGATCACGCCGACACAGAGGAAGAGCGCGGCCGAAATAAACCCGTGGCTCAGCATCTGGAAAATCGCGCCGTCAATGCCTTGCTGGTTCGCAGCAAAGATGCCCATCGTGACAAAGCCCATATGCGCGACCGAAGAATACGCGATCAGCTTTTTCATGTCTTCCTGCACCAGTGCCACCAGCGAGGTATAGACAACCGCTATAGCTGACATCCAAAGCACAAGATCAGTCATCACCGCCGAGCCAACCGGGAACATCGGCAGGCTGAACCGCAGGAAGCCGTAGCCGCCCATCTTTAACAGGATCGCGGCCAGCACGACCGAGCCCGCCGTCGGCGCTTGAACGTGCGCATCGGGCAACCAGGTGTGCACCGGCCACATCGGCATTTTCACCGCAAAAGACGCGAAGAAGGCCAGGAACATCAGCGTTTGCATACCGCCGGTGACATAGATGCCCAACACGCTGAAACTCTCGGATGCGAACTGATGGGCCATCAGCGCTTCGATATCCGTGGTGCCCGCGTCAGCATACATTGCGACCATGGCCACCAGCATCAGCACCGAGCCAAGGAAGGTGTAAAGGAAGAACTTGAAGCTGGCATAGATACGATCCTTGCCGCCCCAGATACCGATGATCAGAAACATCGGGATCAGACCCGCCTCGAAGAACAGGTAGAACAGCACCAGGTCCAGCGCCATGAACACGCCCAGCATGAGCGTTTCCAGCAGCAAGAAAGCAATCATGTATTCTTTGACGCGGTCCGTCACATTCCAGCTGGCCAGAATGGTCAGCGGCATGATGAAAGTGGTCAGCAGCACGAACAGAACGCTGATTCCATCCACACCCATCTTGTATTTCAGGCCCATCAGCCATTCACCCTCTTCCACCATCTGGAAACCGGTGTTCGAAGGATCAAAGCCTGTGTAGATGCCAATTGACACCAGAAACGTCACAGTTGTCGCCAGCAATGCAATCCACTTGGCGTTGCGCTGCGCTGCAACGTCGCTGCCGTGCAGGAACAGCGCCAGAATGCCTGCTGCGATGGCGGGGATAAAGGTGACAATAGATAGGATATTGTCCATTAGTGTGCGCCTCCGCCGATCGACATCCAGGTGACAAGGGCCGCAATGCCCAAAACCATCCAGAAGGCGTAAGTAAAGATGTACCCGGTCTGCGCCTTGCCTGCGAGGCGGGTGAAGAAGGGAATCACGCCCATAGCAACCCCATTCAGGAAGCCGTCAATCGTGTTGCCGTCACCGCGTTTCCATAAGAACCGGCCAAGGGCGACAGTGGGTTTGACAAAGATCGCGTCGTAGATTTCGTCGAAATACCATTTGTTCAGCAGGAACAGGTACAGCGGACGCTGGTTTGCTGCCAGACGTGCGGGCAGAGACGTGTTCACGATGTAGAACCAATAGGCCACGATAAAGCCAAGCACCATCGCAACGAATGGTGAAACCTTGACCCATTTCGGAGCCGCATGCGCATCGTCCAGAATGTGGTTGTCCGGCGCCATATAAAGCGCCCCTTCACCCGGCTCGCCCGCAAACACATAATGGTGGTCCCCGCCCTCTGCGGCATTCTCACCATGCGCGGCGTCATCAGCATGGCTGTCATCGGCAAGGCTGTCTTCGCCGTGCGACGCATCCGCCGCCGCGTGATCACCGACCTCGGCATGCTCTGAGGCTTCTGCAACCGGAATACCGTAGAATTTGCCGACCTTATCCGCATGGCCAAAGAAGTTTCCGTACCAGATCATGCCCGCGAATACCGCACCCAGCGACAGTACACCCAGCGGCACCAGCATGACCATCGGGCTTTCATGTGCGTGATCATGCGTGTGCTTGTCGCCGCGCGGCTCGCCATAGAAGGTCAGGAAGATCAGACGCCAGCTGTAGAACGAGGTGAACGCGGCAGCGACGACCAACAACCAGAAGCCATAGCTTGATCCGCCCGCATAGGCGCTCTCGATAATTGCGTCTTTTGACAGGAAACCGGCAAAACCAAAGGTGGTCAGCGGGATGCCAACACCGGTAATCGCCAGGGTACCGATCATCATCGCCCAGAAGGTGTAGGGGATCTTTTTGCGCAGACCGCCATATTCGGTCATCTCCTGTTCGTGATGCATCGCGTGGATCACGGAACCGGCCCCAAGGAACAACAACGCCTTGAAAAAGGCATGCGTAAACAGGTGGAACATCGCCGCCGAATACATGCCCACGCCCGCCGCCACAAACATGTAGCCTAGCTGCGAACAGGTCGAATACGCGATGACACGTTTGATATCGGTCTGAACCAGACCAACAGTAGCCGCAAAGAACGCAGTCGAGGCCCCAAGAACAGTTATGAACCCTGTCGCGCCCGGTGCGAACTCCATCAGCGGGGACATGCGGCAGACCAAAAAGACGCCTGCGGTCACCATGGTCGCAGCGTGGATCAGCGCTGACACAGGCGTCGGGCCTTCCATCGCGTCCGGCAACCACGTGTGCAGGATCAACTGCGCCGATTTACCCATGGCACCGATGAACAGCAGAACGCAGATCACTTCGATCGCGGTCCATTCCCCCCACAGGAAATGCAGCTTCTCTTCTGCCAGCGTAGGAGCAGAGGCAAAGATATCCGAGAAGTTGATACTGTCGGTCAGGAAGAACAGCGCGAAGATGCCCAGAGCAAACCCAAAGTCGCCAACCCGGTTGACCACAAAGGCCTTGATTGCCGCCGCATTGGCCGAAGGCTTGCGATAATAGAACCCGATCAGCAGGTATGAGGCGACGCCGACGCCCTCCCAGCCAAAGAACATCTGCACCAGATTATCCGCCGTCACCAGCATCAGCATGGCGAAAGTGAAGAAGGACAGATAGGCGAAGAAACGTGGCTTATAACTTTCGCCTTCGCGCCATTGCGGGTCGTGATCCATGTAGCCGAAGGAATACAGGTGTACGAGCGCCGAGACGGTCGTCACAACGATCAGCATGATTGCCGTCAGTCGGTCCAGACGGACGGCCCAGCTTGTCGAAAGCGAGCCGCTTTCGATCCAGCGCATGATCTCGATCTGCTGCGTGTGCCCGTCGAAGGTGAAGAACACGATCCAGGACAGCAGACAGGCCAGGAACAGCAGGCCCGTCGCCGTCCACATGGCAGCTTTCTGGCCAATGAACTTCCAGCCGAACCCGCAAAGCAGCGCGCCCACCAGCGGGGCAAAGAGGATGGTGGTTTCCATGTTCCCTTACCCCTTCATCATATTGACGTCTTCAACCGCGATCGTACCGCGGTTGCGGAAGAAACAGACCAGAATGGCCAGACCAATCGCCGCCTCGGCCGCCGCAACGGTCAGCACGAACAGCGTAAACACCTGCCCGACCAGATCGCCGAGGAAACTGGAAAACGCCACAAGGTTGATATTCACCGCCAGCAGCATCAGTTCGATGCTCATCAGCAGGATGATGACGTTCTTGCGGTTCAGGAAGAGACCGAAGATGCCGATGACGAACAGCGTCGCCGCGACCGTAAGATAGTGTTCAAGTCCGATCATAGCTTCGCTCCTGGCGAGTCGGGGTAGTAGAGTTTGCAGCCGCAGGTGTAGTCGACTTTCTTTTGATCCGCAGTCCTGCCGAAGAATGAACCGAGGCTAGAGGTACTGCGATAACGGTGGTTTCTTGCGATACTTTGCAATTCAGACACAGTAGTCTGCTCATTTAGGCCAATTGGGCCCAGCGGCTGTTGAATGAGTTCGATTGACTCATGAGTTCCTATCGGAAGCGATACAACCTTCTGGCCATCTACTCCAACTACCGTCTGCGAGCCTACGAGTTGCCCACCGATGACAATTCCGTCCGCACTTGAGCAGTCCATAAAAAAGAGGTTTTGCTGAGAGAAACACGCATCACCACTGTTCAATCTTTGCCCAATGCGACCGTTGCCCAAGTCGACGACTGGCTCTCCCCTGAAGGAGTTCCATTTTCCACGCCCAGCATTCTCAAAAGAACAATCAGCGTGGACCGACTTAAACTTCCATCCCTCGTTAGCAGGCGCGGGCGAACAGGCCATTGCCGCGTTAC
Organism: Ruegeria sp. AG7; assembly: GCF_056541545.1. NCBI lineage: Bacteria > Pseudomonadati > Pseudomonadota > Alphaproteobacteria > Rhodobacterales > Roseobacteraceae > Ruegeria > Ruegeria sp. AG7. The sequence goes on along the minus strand of NZ_JBQFYP010000004.1, from coordinate 249,568 downwards.
TCATCACATACGTGGCGAGCGCAAGTACTATGGTGGAGTTATGATTCACAACCCCTGCCCCGGTTTCACGTCCTTCAACTCCATCGCCTTGGCCGGGTCGCGCATCATCTGGCCGATGATGTCCTGACGCTTGATGTCCTTGCGGTGGCGCAGCGTCAGAACGATGGCGCCGATCATAGCCACCAGCAGGATCAGGCCCGCCAGTTGGAACAGAAGGAAGTATTGATCGTAAAGGATGAGGCCAAGCGCCTCGGTGTTGTGGCGGTCTGTCGGGACCGGCTGCGCCAGATTGGCCGCAGCACCCTGTGCGCTGTCCCACGCCCCGAAAGCCATGACAAACTGCATCAGGATGATCAGACCAATCAGCAGTGCCAGCGGCATATAGCGCGCCATTTCGGCCTTGAGCTCGGCAAAGTCCACGTCCAGCATCATCACCACGAAGAGGAACAGAACCGCGACCGCGCCGACATAGACGATGACCAGCAGCATCGCCACGAACTCGGCCCCCAGCAGCACGAACAGCCCTGCCGAGGACAGAAACGCCAGGATCAGCCACAGGACCGAGTGCACCGGTTGGCGGCTGATCACCGTGAACAGCCCGCCGGTGATGGCGCTGATGGCAAACAGGTAGAAGGCAAAGACGGTCATTGATCCTCATCCTCGTTGTCGCCCATGACCTCTTGCGCCAGATCCAGCGCGCGGGTCATGGCCGGGATGCCGGCAAAGACCGACATCTGACCGATCGTTTCCACGATCTCTTGTTTCTTCGCGCCCGCTTCCAGCGCATGACGCACGGTCTGACGAACAGCCGAATCCGCCTGAGCGCCCTGACAGGTCAGCCCGGCCAGCGTCAGCAGCAGGCGTGTTTTGGCATCCAGCCCGTCCTTGTTGACGGTGTTGCCGAACATCATCTCCATGACCTCTTTGGGCATGGTCGGCCACAGCGCCTCGAACCCTTTGGGCGAGAAGCTTTCCATCGCCGGGTTCATCGCCTTGGCCATGTCCTGAGCTTGCTTCATCATCAGCTCGAACGGATTTGTCGGGCTGTCACTCATCGGTACGGTGCGTCCAGTTCCAGATTGCGCGCGATCTCGGCTTCCCAGCGCTCGCCGTTCGACAGGAGTTTTTCCTTGTCGTAGAACAGCTCTTCCCGGGTTTCCGTCGCGAATTCAAAGTTCGGGCCTTCGACGATGGCATCAACCGGGCATGCCTCTTGGCAGAAGCCGCAATAGATGCACTTGGTCATGTCAATGTCATAGCGCGTGGTGCGGCGGCTGCCGTCCGCGCGGGGCTCGGCATCGATGGTGATGGCCTGTGCCGGGCAGACCGCCTCGCACAGTTTACACGCGATGCAGCGCTCTTCACCGTTTGGATAGCGGCGCAGGGCGTGTTCACCGCGAAACCGCGGGGACAGAGGGCCTTTTTCGTGCGGATAGTTCAGGGTGGCCTTGGGAGCGAAGAAATACTTCATCCCCAGTTTGAAGCCGACCCAGAAATCCTGCAGCAGGAAGTATTTGGCAGCGCGGGTGTAATCGATGTTTGCCATATCAGCCTCCTACGCTCCAACGGGCGAATGCGCCCCAGAACCAGTCGAATTTCGCCGCAAAGGCCACAAAGACCACCCAAACCAGCGAGAACGGCAGGAAAACTTTCCAGCCCAGCCGCATCAGCTGGTCATAGCGGTAGCGAGGCGTGATGGCCTTGACCATCGCGAAGATGAAGAAGAAGAACGCCATCTTGGCGACCATCCACAATACGCCATCGGGCAGGCCCGGGATTGGCGACAGCCAGCCGCCGAAGAACAGCAGCGAGGTCAGCGCGCACATCAGGAAGATCGCGATGTATTCACCGGCCATGAACAGCAGGAAGGGTGTGGCCGAATATTCGACCTGATAACCCGCCACCAGTTCCGATTCCGCTTCGGGCAGGTCAAACGGCGGTCGGTTGGTCTCGGCCAGCGCCGAAATGAAGAACAGAAAGACCATCGGGAAATGCGGCAGCCAGTACCAGCTGAAGAAGCCGAACGACCCATCCTGCGCGCGGACGATGTCACCAAAGTTCATCGACCCGGTCGAGATGATCACACCGATGATGATCAGACCGATGGAAACCTCGTATGAGATCATCTGCGCGGCTGAGCGCAACGAGCCCAAGAACGGGTACTTTGAGTTCGAGGCCCAACCGCCCATGATCACGCCATAAACCTCAAGCGAGGACACGGCGAAGACATAGAGGATTGCGACGTTGATGTCCGACAGGACCCAGCCATCATTGAACGGGATCACCGCCCAGGCGATCATCGCCAACACGAAAGAGGTGAGCGGCGCGAGGATGAAAACCGTGCGGTCGGCCCCCGCGGGGATCACGACCTCTTTGACGACGTATTTCAACGCATCCGCCACCGATTGCAGCAGACCGTAAACGCCGACCACGTTAGGGCCGCGGCGCATCTGGACAGCGGCCCAGATCTTGCGGTCGCCATAAACAAGGAACAACAGCGAGATCATCACGAAGGCAACAACAGCAAGCACTTGCGCCAGAATGATGATGGCTATTCCGCCGGGGGTGTTAAAGAATTCAGCCATTGGTCCTCACACCGTGGGTATTCCGTTTTTCGCGCGCGATGCAAAGGCCCGATGCCTGCGCAAACTGCGGCTGGGTCGGCGCGTTGGTGTAAACAGCATCTGCCGCCATTGCGCCACCCTTTTTCTTTCGTTTCACGCACATTTCCGGCGCAGTCAGGTGCCACCCGACCACAGCGCTGGTTTGCGATATGAAACTGCTTTCGTTCATTCCGCCGCAATCTTCTCAGCTTTGCGGGCTTGCGCCTGCGCCGAAAGCTCGGCCATCAGTTGCGAGGCCCGAGCGATCGGGTTGGTCAGATAGAAATCCTTGATCGCATTGCGGAAGGTCGCCTTGCCCAAAGACCCGGCCTCCAGCGCTTGAACCTCATTCTCGATCACCTCGTCGATGCGGGCCAGATGGGGAACCGCCTCGATCAAGGCTGTGCGCAACTGCGCCAGTGAGTCATAGGGGAGTGTCGCCCCCAGCTCAGCCGACAGCGCACGCAGGATGGCCCAGTTTTCCTTGGCCTCACCAGGCGCAAACCCAGCGCGCATCGCCAGTTGCGGGCGGCCTTCCATGTTCACGAACAGACCGTTTTCCTCGGTATATGCCGCGCCCGGCAGGATCACATCTGCGCGATGCGCGCCCCGATCCCCGTGGCTGCCCTGATAAATCACAAAGGCGCCTTCGCCGATTTCGACCTCATCCGCACCAAGGTTATAGATCACATCCGCAGCATTTATTGCTTCCATACCGCCATCGTTGGTGGCGTCCACATCCATCGCGCCCACGCGCGACGCCGCAGTGTGCAAAATGATCAGGCCGCTTTCCGTATTTGCGGCAATTGTTTGCGCGGCAGCCAGAACAGCTCCTCCGTCCGCCTCCTGCAGCGCTCCCTGCCCGACGATGACCAGCGAGCGTTTACCCCTGATTTCATCGTCGCCGCCCATGTCGACAACCTTTTGCAGCGCTGCGCGATCATCGCCCACATGATGGTACCCATAAGTCAGATCGACCGCTGGACCCACCAAAGCGACTTCGGCCCCGTGCGCCCACGCCTTGCGGATACGCGCGTTCAAAACCGGTGCTTCATCGCGCGGGTTGGTGCCAATCAGAAGAATACGCTCGGCCGTATCGATGACTTCAATCGCGGCGGTCCCGGCATATCCGCCACGGTTCCCGACCGGAAGCTTGGCCCCATCGGTGCGGCACTCAACAACTCCGCCTTGCCCTTCGATCATCTGTTTCAATGCGAATGCGGCCTCGACCGGTACCAGATCACCGACGATACCGGCTGGCTTCTCAGCACCTTTCAGCGCTTCTGCGGCCTTGGTAAGTGCTTCGGACCATGAGGCCGGGCGCAGCTTGCCGTTTTTGCGGATGTAAGGTTTGTCCAGTCGCTGACGCCGCAACCCGTCCCAGACAAAGCGGGTTTTGTCGCTGATCCACTCTTCATTCACTCCGTCATGATTGCGAGGAAGGAAGCGCATCACCTCGCGCCCTTTGGTATCGACACGAATGTTCGATCCCAGCGCGTCCATAACGTCGATGCTTTCGGTTTTGGTCAATTCCCACGGGCGCGCCGTAAACGCATAAGGTTTCGAGGTCAGCGCCCCAACCGGGCACAGGTCGATAATGTTGCCCTGCAGGTTCGAATCCAGCGTCTGGTTCAGATACGAGGTGATCTCGGCATCCTCACCGCGCCCTGTCTGACCCATCTGAGTGATCCCAGCGACTTCGGTGGTAAAGCGCACGCAACGGGTGCAACTGATGCAGCGGGTCATTGCCGTGCCCACAAGCGGTCCCAGATCCAGATCATCAACCGCGCGCTTGGCTTCCTTGAACCGCGAACCGGACAGGCCATAAGCCATCGCCTGATCCTGAAGATCGCATTCGCCGCCCTGATCGCAGATCGGGCAATCCAGCGGATGGTTGATCAGCAGGAACTCCATCACACCTTCGCGGGCCTTTTTGACCATGGGAGAGTTCGTCTTGACCACCGGTGGCTGCCCTTCTGGCCCCGGGCGCAGGTCACGCACCTGCATCGCGCAGGATGCAGCCGGTTTCGGCGGACCGCCCACCACTTCAACCAGACACATCCGGCAGTTTCCCGCAATCGACAGACGCTCGTGATAGCAGAAACGCGGCACCTCGACCCCGGCCTGCTCACAGGCCTGTATCAGGGTCATCGCACCTTCGACTTCGATTTCCTGCCCGTCGATATTGATCTTGCGGAGGTCAGACATGGCTCTCAGTTCGCTCTCAAATAAACGCCAATGGCGCTGTTTCTTTGGATTTCCTTCTGCCCCAAAGAGCAGAATGTTTTGGGGTTGTCGTAGGACACGCCGTTTTTCGCCAGATAAGCCTCGCCCTTGGCCCGCATCCGATCCTTTTCAGCATCCGACTCGACATATGAGCGGATTTCCGTGTCCGAGTACCCCAGATTATTCGCTTTGGACCGCAGTCCCCACATCACACTGATCGCTTTCAATCGCCGCCCGCTGATCGACGGGCAGAACTCGGAAATCTCATTTGCAATGGCGATGTAGTAGAGTTCGTTGTCGATCTCTTTGACATCCCTCAAGGGCGGCTTTGCTTCTACAACCGTCGGCAAGGCCATCAGCGATGCGAGGGCGGCTAGTTTTGTAACAGACATGGGTTTTCCTTTCGTCTTGGACTGTCCAAGACGAAGCGGTTCGCGGCTGCTAGGCAATAACACCCTGCCCGCCCACCGGAGATATGGAAAAACACCGGTCATGGCCGCTGGCAGGTTCCTGCAAATGTCAGTTGATCATTGCTGATGCTAAGGTTCTGCGAGTCTGTATCCGGACCCACCGTCCACGAAATCCGAGACGACCCGAAGTTCTGGATGCAGAATTTGGTACCTTCATGACGTCCGGCCTCGCGCGCACCATCGAGTGAAGCAGAGACGCCTTTGACGACAACCGTAAAGTCCGCGGGCGAGGTCTTCTTGTCGACCACCTTCGCCTTGGTTCTGAACGACTTGCCATCAAACAAAAGCCGATCTGCCGACGGCTTAACCAGACCGCAAGCGGAAACACCAACCAATGCCAGCGCAACAATAAGGGCTTTGGGGGCCTTCATACTTTCCCTCTTTGTTTTCTGTTCCGCTGCGTCGCTATCAAAACGCCGCGACCAATGCCATGAGCCCGATTACGACCATGCACGCCCATCCGATCACATACAAAATTGTCCGCGGGCCGCTGGTTGGCTTGCCGATCCCCTTCAAGTGCACCACCAGCATCGCCAAGCGCGCAACCAGCGCCACCGAGGCCAGCAGGTTTACCCAGAACGGGCTGACGCCCAGCAGAATCGCCGCTGTAATGACTGTCACAAACGCAGGAAGTGTCTCCGTCCCGTTCAGATAGGCCCGGTTCAGACGATACGCCTTGTCGGCATAATCCTGGTCAGGTGTCGCACCGGGTGCCAGCCCCTTGGCTTGTTTGGCCAGTGCCGAAAACGGCGCCAGAAACAATGCAACCAGCGTGAATAGCACAACCGACGCAATTGCGTGGCTATATTCTGCAAACACTTCCATCTTCGTTCACTCCGCTGCCATCGCACCCATACGGCCCGATTTCTGAGCCTTGATGCGGTCTTCGATCTCTTCCCGGAAATTCCGGATCAGGCCCTGGATCGGCCAGGCGGCCGCATCGCCCAAGGCGCAGATCGTGTGTCCTTCGACCTGTTTGGTCACGTCAAACAACATGTCGATCTCTTCCAGCTCAGCTTCACCACGCACCAGACGATCCATCACACGCATCATCCAGCCGGTGCCTTCGCGACACGGCGTACACTGACCACAGCTTTCATGCTTGTAAAACTTCGACAAGCGCCAGATCGCCTTGATGATGTCGGTGGACTTGTCCATCACAATCACCGCTGCCGTACCCAGACCCGACCCCAGATCGTTGCGCAGGTAATCGAAATCCATGATCGCGTCGCGCATGTTTTCACCGCGCACGCAGGGAACCGAGGATCCACCAGGGATAACCGCCAGCAGATTATCCCACCCGCCGCGAATGCCGCCGCAATGGGTTTCGATCAGCTGTTCGAACGGGATCGACATCGCCTCTTCGACGACGCAAGGGTTGTTCACGTGGCCCGAGATCGCAAACAGCTTGGTACCTGCGTTGTTCTGACGACCAAATCCAGCGAACCAATCCGCACCCCGTCGCAAGACGGTCGGCACCACCGCGATGGATTCCACGTTGTTCACAGTGGTCGGACATCCGTACAGCCCCGCGCCCGCCGGGAACGGAGGTTTCATCCGCGGCATACCCTTCTTGCCCTCAAGGCTTTCGATCAGGGCGGTTTCCTCGCCACAAATATAAGCCCCTGCCCCGTGATGAAGGAAAAGATCGAAATCCCAGCCCGAACCAGCGGCGTTTTTGCCAAGAAGCCCCGCGTCATAGGCCTCGTCAATCGCGGCCTGCAATGCCTCGCGCTCGCGGATATATTCGCCGCGCAGGTAGATATAGCAGGTATGCGCGTTCATCGCGAAAGAGGCGATCAGACACCCTTCAATCAACGTGTGCGGATCATGGCGCATGATCTCACGGTCTTTGCAGGTGCCGGGCTCGGATTCATCGGCATTCACAACCAGATAGGAAGGGCGACCGTCGCTTTCCTTTGGCATAAACGACCATTTCAGGCCAGTTGGGAAGCCCGCACCGCCGCGTCCGCGCAGCCCGGAATCCTTCATTGTCTGAATGATCCAGTCCCGGCCCTTTTCAATCAGGCCAGCTGTGCCGTCCCAATGCCCGCGGGCTTGCGCGCCTTTCAGCGTGCGTTCGTGCATCCCGTAGATGTTGGTAAAGATCCGGTCCTGATCCTTCAGCATCATTCGTTACCTTCAGCTGTCCTGACGCATGCGCCAGAGTTGAAAAATGTTCACACCCGCATAAATGAATGCCGCCAGAGCGGCAAAATCAAACAGCAGCGCGTGCCGGGCCGTCAAACCCAGCGCGGGGCCAATGAACAGGTTCATGGCAAGCCAGATCACCATCGTCACCGCAATGACGATGCCGATATGTCGGCCCTTTCGGGCTATGGCCTGATCCTTATCCTTGTCCATCATCCCCCGATGCCCCGATGGGGCACCCGTTTAGTCTTCGTAAGTGCCATCTTCCTTGGCACGTTTGGCAAATTCGGTTTCCTCACCCGCCGCAAGCTTGGCTGCCTGTTCAATCCAGCCATCGCGCTCGATCCGGCCCTTGAACTTCAACCGAGCATCTACCCATGCGACCTGTTCCGGCGTCCAGGCTGCGATCTGATCATAGTGGAAGAAGCCCAACTCGTTCAGGGTCTGCTCCAGCTTGGGGCCTACGCCTTTCAACAGTTTCAGGTTATCTGCCTTGCCGTCGCGCGCGCCTGTCAGTGTTTCGGGCTGGTCCTCTTGCGCTGCCTTCGCCTCAGCGGCCTGTTTCACAGCAGGTTTCGCTGGGGCTGGCGCTTTGGGCGGCTTCGGTGCAGCTTTGGTCGCAGCCGCTTTGCCATCCTTGCCCAACCAAGGGGTCAGGATCGGAACCTCGGTCCCATCAATGCGCCTGACCGTATCGCCAATATCGGTGGCCAGTTCGACGCTGGCGTTGTACTGCGTTTTGCCGCTGTCATACTCCGTCAGGCTGGTCAGCCCCTTGAGCGGTTCAGCCGCATAGCGACCATTCTGCGGGCCCGGCGTCGGAACTTTCCCCGCCACCAGATCATCAAGGATCTTGCCAAAGCTCGCAGCGGTCAGGTCTTCGTAGTAATCCTTGCCGATCTGCGCCATCGGCGCATTGGTGCAGGAGCCAAGGCATTCGACCTCTTCCCAGCTCAGCTTGCCATCGGCGGACAGCACGTGTGGCTTGGCCGCGATCTTCTCCTTGCAAACAGCGATCAGATCCTCGGCCCCGCAAATCATGCATGAGGTCGTTCCGCAAACTTGAACATGGGCCACAGATCCCACCGGTTGCAGCTGGAACATGAAGTAGAACGAGGCCACCTCTAGCACGCGGATATAAGCCATACCCAGCATGTCGGCGACGGATTCAATCGCCGGGCGGCTCAGCCAGCCTTCCTGCTCCTGCGCACGCCACAGCAGAGGGATCACCGCACTGGCCTGACGGCCTTCGGGATATTTGGTAATCTGCGCTTCGGCCCATTGCTGGTTGGCAGCGGTGAAGGCAAAGCTTTCAGGTTGTTCGGGATGAAGACGGCGGAGCATTAGCGGTCAATCTCTCCAAATACGACGTCCATGGTGCCGATGATGGCGGCGACGTCGGCCAGTTGGTGGCCTTTGGCAACGTGGTCCATGGCTTGCAGGTGCAGGAAACCCGGGGCGCGCAGTTTGGCGCGGTAGGGTTTGTTGGTGCCGTCGGCAACTAGATAGACGCCGAACTCGCCCTTGGGGGCTTCGACAGCGGCATAGACCTCACCGGCAGGCACGTGGAAACCTTCGGTGTACAGTTTGAAGTGATGGATCAGGCTCTCCATCGAGGTCTTCATATCCGAGCGTTTCGGCGGGGTGATCTTGCCACGCGCCAGAACGTCACCGGGGCACTCGCGGATTTTGGCGATGGCCTGACGGATGATCAGCAGCGATTGGCGCATTTCTTCCATACGGACAAGGTAGCGGTCATAACAGTCGCCGTTCTTGCCAACGGGGATCTGGAACTCGAACTCGTCGTAGCACTCGTAGGGTTGCGCGCGGCGCAGGTCCCATGCCAGACCCGATCCACGGACCATCACGCCCGAGAAGCCGTACTTCTGGATGTCATCCTCGGTCACGACGCCGATATCAGCGTTGCGCTGTTTGAAGATGCGGTTTTCGGTCAGCAGCCCGTCAATGTCATCAAGGACGTTGGGGAATTCGTGGCTCCACGCCTCGATATCGTCCAGCAGTTCCGGCGGCAGGTCCTGATGTACACCACCCGGACGGAAATAAGCGGCGTGCAGGCGGGCACCGCAGGCACGCTCATAGAACACCATCAGCTTTTCACGCTCTTCAAAACCCCAGAGTGGCGGGGTCAGTGCGCCGACGTCCATCGCCTGCGTCGTCACGTTCAGCAGGTGGTTCAGGATGCGCCCGATCTCGGAATACATAACCCGGATCAGCGAGCCACGGCGCGGCACCTCGACCCCGGTCAGCTTTTCGATGGCCAGACACCAGGCATGTTCCTGGTTCATCGGTGCTACATAGTCCAGACGGTCGAAATACGGCAGGTTCTGCAGATAGGTCCGGCTTTCCATCAGCTTTTCGGTGCCACGGTGCAGCAAGCCGATATGCGGGTCGCAACGCTCGACGATTTCACCGTCCAACTCGAGCACCAGACGCAAAACTCCGTGCGCCGCAGGGTGTTGCGGGCCGAAGTTGATGTTAAAGTTGCGGATCTTCTGCTCGCCGCTCAGCGCGTCCGTGCTGCCGTCATCGTATCTTGAGCCGTCCATCACCGCCCTCGTTTCTTCTTTGCTTCGGCCCGAACCCGGACCTTTTCCGCCTCGGTCGCTTTGACCGCAGCTCCGGCCAGTAGAACCCCTAACGCGCCCAGAATGATCAACTCACCCATCATCTCAGCGTCGCTCCATCTCTTGCAGTTTCATCGCCATCATCCACAGCAGGACAATCACGACCGGAGAGATGATGCATGCAAACGCCCAGTTCTTGTTGATCCCGAAATGCGGCAGCAGCTTGATCATCGGAATGACCGTTGCAACAACCAGAATTATCCAGATCAGGAACTCCATGATTATGTCTCCTGTTTCTCATCCCCCGGCAGAATGTAGTTCGCACCTTCCCATGGGGACATGAAATCAAACTGACGGTATTCCTGCACCAGACTGACCGGCTCATAGACCACGCGTTTCTGCGCCTCGTCATAACGCACCTCGGTGTAGCCGGTGGTCGGGAAATCCTTGCGCAGCGGATGGCCACGGAATCCATAGTCCGTCAGAATCCGCCGCAAATCTGGATGTCCCGAGAACCGGATGCCGAACATGTCGAACACCTCACGCTCGAACCAGTTGGCCGAGGGGTGGATATCGACGATCGAAGGCACCATGTCATCTTCGCGGATCGAAACCCGCAGACGGACACGCTGGTTCTGGTACATCGACAGGAAGTGGTACACCACATCGAACCGCTTGGCACGTTCGGGGTAATCGACGCCGGTGATATCCACCAATGTCGAGAACTTGCAGTTTTGGTCCGACCGCAGGAATTCTACGAATTCCACCAGGTTCGACGGCGCCACATCGACGTTCAGCTCGCCATGGGTCACATCCCAGGACAGAACGCAATCGGCTCGTTTCAGTTCAAGCTGGGTGCCGAGTTCTTTGAGTGCTTCGCTCATCTACCCTTCCCCTCAGCGTACAATTGTGCCGGTGCGGCGGATTTTGCGTTGCAGCTGTAGCAGACCGTAAAGCAGCGCCTCGGCGGTTGGAGGGCAGCCAGGCACGTAAATATCCACCGGAACAACCCGGTCACAGCCACGCACGACGGAATAGGAATAGTGGTAGTAGCCCCCCCCATTCGCGCAGGATCCCATCGAGATCACATAGCGCGGCTCGGGCATCTGGTCGTAAACCTTGCGCAAGGCAGGAGCCATCTTGTTGGTCAGCGTGCCAGCCACGATCATCACGTCAGATTGGCGCGGAGAGGCGCGTGGCGCGATGCCGAAACGTTCCGCATCATAGCGCGGCATCGAAGTGTGCATCATTTCAACCGCGCAGCAGGCCAGACCAAAGGTCATCCAATGCAGCGAACCCGTACGGGCCCAGTTGATAATATCCTCGCTCGAGGTCAGCAGAAAACCTTTGTCCTGCAACTCGGCATTCAGGGCCTGAGTGGCGACTTCTTTGTCGACGCCAGCGGTATTTGCACCGGTCATCACTCCCATTCCAGGGCCCCTTTCTTCCACTCATAGGCAAAGCCGATGGTCAGCACGGCCAGAAACACCATCATCGACCAGAAGCCGACATCGCTGATATCGCGGAACCCGACAGCCCAGGGAAACAGGAATGCGATCTCAAGATCGAAGATGATGAAGAGAATCGAGACCAGATAGAATCGGACGTCAAACTTCATTCGCGCATCGTCGAATGCATTGAAGCCACATTCATATGCGCTGACCTTTTCGGGGTCGGGATTGCGGACAGCCAGTACAACGGCGGCAAGAATCAGGACGATTCCAAGGCCTACGGCAACGGCCAGAAACACCAGAATCGGGAGGTACTCCCGCAGCAGGTCTTCCACGAATAGCTCCTTTCTTGCGCACGCATCTTGTCGGGTGCGCCGTCAATTGGCGTGTTGACTGGACATTCTCTATCCCCGCCGGGTCAGAGGGTCAACCGAACACAGCCCCCTCTGCCATCAAACATACGCTTGACAGCGCGGCATAGAATCGCATCACGAGCGATTTGCATTGGCTTACGGAAACTCGGTAAACTTACTTATTCCATGCAGGTTTACGTTTTTCGAAGAACGCCGCGATCCCTTCACGTGCCTCTTCCGTTTCCCAGCGCTCGACCAGTTCGTTGATGGTCTGGTCGATTGTGGCATCATCAATACGAGGTCCCAGAGTTCGAACCAATGCCTTGGCAGATGCAACTGCCCCCGGCGCGCACGAAAGATAGGGCCGGAGTTCATCTTCTATCGCAGCCGCAAGCTGCTCGGGAGGCACAGCCTTTGCCAGCAATCCCAAATCAACCGCTTCGGGCGCATCGAACAACCGGGCCGACATGAATACACGCCGTGCCCGCGCCTCACCCATACGAGCGATAACATAAGGGCCGATTGTCGCTGGGATCAGCCCAAGCCGGGTCTCGGTCAGTCCCATCTTCAGACTATCTACACCGATGGCGACATCGCACACGGCCGCCATTCCAACACCTCCGCCAAAGGCGTTGCCTTGTAGCGCCCCGATCAGGGGTTTGGGCATCGTGTTCAACGCCTGCAACATCTCGGCCAGCTTGCGCGCCTCGACAAACCGCGTCGCCTTGTCGGCCGCCATCTGGTCCTGCATCCATCCCAGATCACCACCAGCGCAAAACGTCTTTCCCGCAGCAGCCAGAACGACCGCTCTGACAGTGCCATCCTGACCCAGTTGCGACGCGGCCTGTGTCAGCTCGGCAATCATCTGACCCGAGAGCGCGTTGTGCTTTTCCGCCCGGTCCAGAGTTAACGTGGCAACACCGCGTTCGTCTGCTGAAATCGAGATTGTTTCGAACATGTTAGCCTCTCAACGCCTTGGCCATCTGCGCGGCCTCTTCGACCACATCGATATCCAGACCGGTTTGATAGCCCAACCGGTGCAAATGCGCTGCAACGGTTTCAGTCGCGACATTACCCGCAGCCCCCGGAGCATATGGGCAACCGCCAAGCCCACCCACGGCCGCGTCGAACACACGCACACCCAGCGAAAGTGCCGCATCGATATTGTCGATTGCACGCCCATTGGTGTCATGAAAATGCCCGGCAAGCCGCGTCACAGGAACCCTTTCCCGAACCGCCAGAAGCATATGCGCAATCTTGTCTGGCGTGCCTTGCCCGATCGTGTCCCCCAATGACACCTCGTAACAGCCCAACGCAAACAACCGGTCGGCAATTTCGGCGACTTTCTCGGGCGGGGTCGGGCCATCATAGGGGCAATCCGTCACGCAAGAGACGTAGCCGCGAACCGGAAGGTCGATATGACGCGCCGCTTCGAGAATCGGCGTGAACCGTTCGATTGACTCGGCGATCGAGGCATTGATGTTTGCCTTGGAAAACCCCTCGGAAGCCGACGCGAAAATGGCAATCTCATCCGCTTCGGCAGCCAGCGCATCCTCGTATCCGCGCATATTCGGCGTCAACGCCGCGTAGCGCACGCCGTCCGCGCGGGTAATACCGGCCAGAACCTGCGCCGACCCCGCCATTTGAGGCACCCATTTGGGAGAGACAAAGCTTGCAACTTCGATCCGTCGAAACCCGGCGCGGCTGAGGCAATTGATCAGCGCCACCTTGTCGGCAACCGGTATCTCACGTGTTTCGTTTTGTAGCCCGTCGCGCGGTCCAACCTCGTAGATTTCGACCAGATCACCCATGTCAGAACCCCTTATGGCTTGTTCTCATTCCAAATACGGATCGCGCGACCGTGCCACGTCAAGCCGCGCGGGTACAGATCACTCTTCTTCCAAACGCACCAAAGCTGCCCCAGCCTCGACCTGCGCGCCATCTTCGACCAGCACCTCGGCCACCACACCATCGCGCGCGGCCAGCAACGAATGCTCCATTTTCATCGCTTCCAGAATGGCCAAACGGTCGCCTTCCTGAACGGTCTGCCCCGCGGTGGCAAAAACTGCCTTGACCAGACCCGGCATCGGCGCCTCGATCACGTTGGTGTCACCCGTCGCGCTGGCATCCCGGTCCAGCGGGTCGATAACGTCGAAACTGTGACCGTAGTCGGTAAATACGGTCAAAGTTGTTCCGCTGACAGCGACCCGCGGCATCGGTGCGCCGTTCAGCGTCCACTGCCCCGAGATCCGCTCGGCCACGACACGGTGTTCGCCCAGCTGCCAAAGCTGGCGATCCGACCCGTCGACTTGCACGTCCAGATCAAGAACCTCTCCCTGATCGGACAGCTGCACCGCCCGATGCAACGGAGCCCAGAGCGAAAACCCGGTGTCAGGCGTGACATTAACCAAATCCAGTGCGGTCATAGCAGCCGCAACTGCGGTTGTGGCCGGAGTCGGCGATTCCCGCACCAACCCGTCAAGATCGCGCCCGATCAGGCCCGTATCCACATCGCCCGAGGCAAATCCGTCATGGCGGGTCAGCGCTCCCAGAAAGGCGAGATTCGTAACGGTGCCCGCCACTTCGGTCTGCCGCAGCACTCGGTGCAACGTCTCAAGCGCAACCGCGCGGGTCGGACCATGCACCACCACTTTGGCAATCATCGGGTCATACCAGGGGCTGATCGTGTCACCTGTGCGAACACCACTATCCGCTCGGCAGTTGGCCGGGAAAACCAGATGGGTCAATGTACCTGTCGCCGGCAAGAACCCCTTTGGTACATCCTCGGCATAAAGCCGGGCTTCGAAGGCGTGACCCGAGATCGACAGATCATCCTGTTGCCTGGGAAGTCTCTCTCCTGCTGCTACGCGCAACTGCCATTCCACCAGATCGATGCCGGTGATGGCCTCTGTAACCGGGTGTTCCACCTGCAGGCGGGTGTTCATCTCCATGAACCAGAATCTGTCGGGGCGCAGCCCGTCCGAGGTATCGATGATGAACTCCACCGTGCCTGCACCCTTGTACCCGATCGCCTCGGCGGCACGCACACCGGCCTGCCCCATCGCCTCCCGCATCTCAGAAGTCATGCCCGGGGCTGGTGCCTCTTCGATCACTTTCTGATGGCGGCGTTGCAACGAGCAATCGCGTTCAAACAGATGCACCGCATGGGTACCGTCACCAAATACCTGCACTTCGATATGGCGAGGTTTGGCCACGAATTTCTCGACCAGCACTGCGTCATTGCCAAAAGCGGTTTTGGCTTCGCCCCGTGCGCTGTCCAATGCGGAACGGAAATCCTCGGGGCGTTCGACCAGACGCATACCTTTACCGCCGCCGCCTGCAACGGCCTTAATCAGCACCGGATACCCAATCGCATCCGCCGCACCCGCCAAATGTTCGGGATCCTGATTGTCGCCGTGATAGCCGGGCACCACGGGCACGCCAGCCTGTTCCATCAACACCTTGGCCGCATCCTTGAGGCCCATTTTGCGGATCGCATCCGCTGATGGGCCGATAAAGGTCAAACCCGCAGCCTCGACCGCGTCGACGAAATCGGGGTTCTCTGACAGGAAGCCATAACCGGGATGGATCGCCTGCGCGCCCGTATCCAGCGCAGCCTGAATAATCACATCGCCCTTCAGATAGCTTTCCGCCGGGGCGGGGCCGCCGATATGAATGACCTCATCCGCCATCTGCACATGCTTGGCCGCAGCGTCCGCATCGGAATAAACAGCCACACAGGACACGCCCATCCTCTGAGCGGTTTCCATAACCCGGCAAGCGATCTCGCCCCGGTTGGCAATCAGGATTTTGTTGAACATAGCTTACCCCTCAACCGCCAGATCTTCGACAAGGCGAAATCGTTCGCACAGCAGCTCCATCTCGGGATCAAACCCGCCATTGCGTTCGAAATACTGGCGATGCCCCTCTCTCCATCCCTCGAGCGTTTCATTTTCGCCCTCTGCCAACGCGAAATCCTCGGTTACGTCGCAGTATCGGCAGGTCGAGACGTCGACCGTTTCGATCACCAAGGCCGGACGATCATCCCAATCCAGCGCAATGTCTCTCCGCCCGACAACAGGAGTGTCAGGGCTACCTTCGGGATAGTCGCGCAACGCACCGCAGGTTGCCGTTTTCCGCCCTGATCGTACCAGAGCCAGCAGCTCAGCACTCAGCCGGGCATTGTCACCAAACTTGAAAGTCTGGGCACCAGGATAGCGGGCCATGACGTCATTCAATGAAACGTTCATCTTACATCCTGAACACGCCGAAACGTGTCTCCTCAATCGGGGCATTCAGCGCCGCACTCAGCGACAAGGCGAGCACATCGCGGCTTTTGCGCGGGTCGATGATGCCATCGTCCCAGAGACGGGCCGAGGCATATAGCGGGTGCGATTGCTCTTCGAACATGTCCAGCGTCGGACGTTTGAATTCGGCCTCTTCCTCGGCCGACCAGGTACCGCCCTGTCGTTCGATCCCATCGCGCCTGACTGTCGCCAATACGCCTGCGGCCTGCTCGCCCCCCATCACCGAAATCCGAGAGTTCGGCCATGTCCACAGGAACCGCGGCTGATAGGCCCGACCGGCCATGCCATAGTTCCCGGCCCCAAACGAGCCGCCCACCAGCATCGTGATCTTGGGAACGCTCGTCGTTGCAACTGCCGTCACCATCTTGGCGCCGTGGCGGGCGATCCCTTCGTTCTCGTATTTGCGGCCTACCATAAAGCCGGTGATGTTCTGCAGGAAGACCAGGGGCGTTTTGCGCTGCGAACACAGCTCAACAAAATGCGCGCCCTTTTGCGCGGCCTCCGAGAACAGCACGCCATTGTTGGCAATGATCCCGACTGGGCACCCTTTGACATGGGCAAAGCCGGTGACCAGTGTCTCGCCAAAGCGGGGTTTGAACTCATCAAACCAAGAGCCATCGACCAGCCGTGCGATCACTTCACGGATGTCATAGGGCGTGCGCAAGTCGGCGGGAACGACACCCAGAATTTCATCCGGATCATAAGCAGGCTCCTCAGGTGCTTCGAACTGTAGGCCGGGCTTCAGCGCGGCACCGCCCAATGACCCAACCGCGCGGCGGGCCAATGCCAACGCATGCGCATCATCTTCGGCCAGATAATCTGCCACACCCGACAGGCGCGTGTGCACATCGCCACCGCCCAGATCCTCGGAGCTGACAACCTCACCCGTTGCAGCCTTGACCAAAGGTGGCCCTGCCAGAAAGATCGTGCCCTGTTCCTTCACGATGATCGTCACATCGGACATTGCTGGAACATAGGCCCCACCCGCCGTGCACGACCCCATAACCACGGCAATCTGAGGGATACCCTTCGCGCTCATCCGCGCCTGATTGTAGAAGATACGCCCAAAGTGGTCGCGGTCTGGGAACACTTCATCCTGATTGGGCAGGTTCGCGCCGCCACTGTCGACCAGATAGATGCAGGGCAGATGGTTTTCCTCGGCAATCTCCTGCGCGCGCAGGTGCTTCTTGACGGTCATCGGATAATAGGTGCCGCCCTTCACGGTGGCGTCATTGCACACCACCATAACTTCGCGCCCCTGCACCCGGCCAATGCCCGCGATGACCCCGGCACAGGGTGCTGCATCACCATACATCCCATGCGCCGCCGTCGCCCCGATTTCCAGAAACGGAGACCCCGGATCAAGCAGGTTCGCCACCCGCCTGCGCGGCAACATCTTGCCCCGAGATTCATGCCGCGCGCGGGATTTCTCGCCGCCCCCCATACGGGCCGCTTCGGCAGCAGCAGAGATTTGCGCCAGCGCATCGAGGTGGGCTGTGCGGTTTGCTTTGTAGCCCTCGGAGGCGGGCATGGCTTTGGATGTGAGTTTCATTTTCGTTCTTAAAACCTCGCATTCCCTAAGTATTCTGTCATGTTGACTCGTGTTGACGGAGAAGATGCCAAATGTGCATTGATCATAGCCACGAACATGGCCCATGGGCGCTGCGAGAAGTAAGAACACCAACTATATCCCGAACGGAGAATTAGGCCTACTTTCTCGGGTAGTTTGTCTTCAACTAATTTGTCCGGGTGATCAGCAGTCTTTGCTGCAATTCGCGTATTTCCATCCAACGAAAATATGGCGTCGATCAACGCCCCAGCCGCTTGCTGCGCATCAAGTGCATCTCGTGTCGTATTTCGGAAGTTCTCAGTAGTGCCTGTTTCTGCAGCCAAAACAAAAAAGAAAGGGTGCCAAAGAGCGCTGATATCAACCCCTTCAAATTTAACAGGTTGAGCAAAATACGCAGGACGTAATTGTGCTGATCTATCTAAGTTTTTAAAGGACGCGCATTTAACGAACGCATCAAAAATCTCTGTCTTGTTCAATTTAGTTTTTATTTCGCCGGCTGCGTAAACACATTCCGACGGTAAGATAGAAATTCCTTTCGAAAATATCGGTAGCGTCGCGAATTTGTCGAACAGAATTATATCGAGTTGCTTAGATATAGCTCCTTTTGAGTCTTGAACGAAACCTGAACACACTCCAACTCGTTCGGGAAGTGCATCCGCAAGTGCCTCATGAAATACCCGCTCAACTTCTGATCCTATTTCACCGGAATGCGGAAGCAGGTCACGAATATTCTTTATTTGGTTTTGAATAGCTTTCTCCGCCGTATCCAAACCCAACAGGTATCCAGTATCTCTTGAACCGTTGTCTTTCATAATTCGTTACCATTCAGGCGGACTTCCCCCGCCGCGCGCGCCTTCAATTCCTTCCGGATCACCTTCCCCGTCACGGTCATCGGCAGCTCCTCCAGAAACGCGACCTCACGCGGGTAGGAATACTGCGCCAGACGGTCTTTGACCCAATTCTGCAACTCCCGCTCCTCTGCCTCAGCCCCCGGTTTCAGCACCACATAAGCCTTCACGATCTCGGTCCGCATCGGGTCGGGCTTGCCGACCACACCAACCGTCGCCACCGACGGGTGTGTCAGCAGGCAATCCTCGATCTCGGCAGGGCCGATGCGATATCCGGCCGAGGTGATCACGTCATCATCGCGACCAACGAAGCGCAGATAATCCCCCTCCCACACGCCGCGATCACCGGTGATCAGCCAATCACCGCGAAACTTGTCGGCAGTTGCTTCGGGGCGATTCCAGTACTCCAGCAGCATCGAGGCCGAGCCGCGCCGGATGGCCACGTCGCCCTCGTCCCCGGTCGGGTTGCCGTCCTCATCAATCACCGCAACCTCATGCCCTGGCACCGGTTGGCCGATACATCCGGGACGCACAGGGAAATCTTCGGCGCAAGATGATACGACCATGTTGCACTCGGTCTGACCGTAGAACTCGTTGATAGTCAGACCAAACGCCTGCCGCCCCCAGGCCAACATCTCGGCCCCCAGCGGCTCACCACCCGATGCAACCGAGCGCAGGCCAGGGATCACCTGATCCGCTGCCTTGAGCATTCGCAGCGCCGTTGGTGGGAAAAAGACGTTCCGCACCCCGCCACGCGCGATGATGTCAGCGCAGGCCTCGGGGGTGAATTTCTCAAGCCGCGCGGCAACGACGGGAATGCCCAGCGCAAGACCCGGCATCAGCACGTCGAACAGCCCGCCGATCCACGCCCAATCCGCCGGGGTCCAAAGACAGTCACCTTCGCGCAAGTGATTATGGCTGATCGAAACTCCCGGCAGATGCCCCGTCAGAACCCGGTGTCCATGCAGCGCGCCCTTCGGGCTGCCGGTGGTGCCCGAAGTATAGATCAACACAGCCGGATCATCTGGGCTGGTCGCGGCGAATGGTACAGCAAGGCCTTCCTCGCCAATTTCCGACGCGATCAAAGGCGCAGCCAGATCACCCAACAGATCAGCCCCTTCGGCGTCGGTCAGCACAATCCGGACACCTGCGCCACTGACCCGCGACCGCAACGCGTCCTGCTTGAACAGTTTGAACAAAGGGACCGACACAGCCCTGATCTTCCAGATCGCCAGATGGGCCGCCGCGCACCAGGGAGATTGGCTTAGCAATACTCCAACGCGATCACCGGGCTGCACATGGCGCAATAATGCTCGGGCTAATCCGTCCGTCATTTGCGACAGCTGCGCATAGCTGATGCGCTGCGGGTCCGGTCCGGTTAAATCGATCAGCGCGACCCGATCCCCCTCATGCCGCAGGCACTGCTGCGCCATGTTCAGACTGTCCGGCAGATCCCAGCCTCCATCCGGGCGCAAACCCGGTATGCGCTCAGCGCTTAGCACGGTGATTATTCCCTATATTTCCTGCACTTATCGATTCATCTGCAGCCAGTTCTTTCACGTTTACTTGATGCAGATCAGAGTGGGCAATTTCAGTCGCTGCAACACCAAGGTCATCAACGAAACCAAAGGCAAGACAATGACCAAGAAACTCGCCGCTTTGACTCTTTCCACCGCGTTGGTGGCTCTGGCCGCCCCTGCGTTTGCCCAATCTCAGGGGGATTGGACGCTCGGTATCGGTGTGGGGTACCTGGACCCGAAATCCAACAACGGAACACTGGCCGGCCTTAGCGCCGATATCGACTCGGATACGCGCCCGATCTTCACCGCCGAGTATTTCATCCAAGACAATCTGGGGATCGAGCTGCTGGCCGCGACCCCGTTCAAACATAACGTCACCTTGGGTGGAAGCGTGGACGCTGGCAGCGTCAAACATCTGCCGCCCACCTTGTCGCTGAACTATCACTTCCCGACCAATAGCGCCTGGAAGCCCTATGTCGGTGCCGGTCTGAACTATACCATCTTCTTTGACGAGCAATCTGCCCTTGGCAACCTCAAGGTCGATGATTCCTTCGGCGTATCGCTGCAAGCCGGTCTCGACTATATGATCACCGACAAAGGTGCGGTCCGTCTGAATGTGCGCTGGTTCGACATCGACTCGGACGTCACGCTGAACGGAGCCGATATTGGCACTGCAAACATCGACCCTTGGCTGGTCGGTATTTCCTACGTTCATCGCTTCTGATCCTTTGATCGAAACGCCCCGCTGCAACCTCGTCTGCGGGGGCGTTTTCGTTCAGCGCATTTCGTTCATCATTTCCCGGCCGATCAGCATCCGTCGAATCTCGCTGGTGCCTGCGCCGATCTCCATCAGCTTGGCGTCCCGGAAAATCCGACTGACCGGTGCATCCGACAGAAACCCTGCCCCGCCCAGCGCCTGAACCGCCTGATGCGCCTGAACCATCGCCTGTTCGGATGCGTAAAGACAGCACGCCGCTGCGTCCTGCCGAGTGACGTCCCCACGATCACAGGCCTTGGCCACCTCATAGACATAGGCCCGTGCCGAGTTCATCGCGGTATACATGTCGGCAATCTTGCCCTGCATCAGTTGGAAACTGCCAATCGGTTTGCCGAATTGCTTGCGCTCGGCCAGATACGGCATCACCTCATCCAGACAGGCGGCCATGATGCCGGTGCCGATCCCGGCCAGAACCACGCGCTCATAGTCCAGACCTGACATGAGCACGGCTACGCCCTTGCCCTCTTCTCCCAACACATTCTCGAACGGCACTTCAACATCTTCAAAGATCAGTTCAGCTGTGTTCGACCCGCGCATCCCCAACTTGTCGAAATGGGGCGAGGTCGAAAAACCCTTCATCTCTTTTTCAATCAGAAATGCCGTAATGCCTTTTGATCCGGCATCGGGGTCCGTCTTCGCATAAACCACCAGTGTATCCGCGTCCGGCCCGTTTGTGATCCAGTACTTGTTGCCGTTCAGGCGGTAATGGTCGTTGCGTTTTTCCGCCCGCAGCTTCATCGACACCACGTCCGAACCTGCGGAAGGTTCCGACATTGCCAGCGCGCCTACGTGTTCGCCCGAGACCAGGCGCGGCAGGTATTTCTGTTTCTGCTCTTCCGAACCGTTCAGCTTGATCTGGTTCACACACAGGTTGGAATGCGCCCCATAAGACAACGAAACCGAGGCCGAGGCGCGCGCGACCTCTTCGACAGCAATTGTATGCGCCAAATAGGACATGCCCGCACCGCCGTATTCTTCTGGCACGGTGACACCCAAAAGACCAAGCTCTCCCATTTCTTTCCACATTTCATTCGGAAAGCTGTTCTTGGCATCAATCTCAGCCGCCATCGGCTTGACGCGCTCCTGCGCCCACCGATGTACCATCTCGCGCAGGGCGTTCACATCCTCACCCAGATCAAACTTCATCGTGGCCATGAACATCTGTGTCCTCCCTCCGCATTAATGAACAAGTGTTCAATAAATCTCTAACAGCGAATCTGTCTTCGGTCAATCTTTGTGAAAGCCCGGACCAAAATACAAAGCGCCGCCCGGACCGGGCGGCGCTCTCAAGGGTCGAGCGAGCGCTGAAAGCGCACTCTGTTTGGCTAGGATTGAAAAACCGCGCCCACTTCGGCCCGTATGATGCGCGCGATCATTCGGCAATCTTCCAGTGAAAAGGTCAGCGGAACACGCATATCCATGATGCCCGCCAGAACACGATCACTTTCCGGCATCCGTTCGCTTTTGAAATATTTCCAGCTGTCATAGCGCGACGTGAACCCTGTTGGCTCAGCCCCGCCAAACCATTTGATCTCGACCCCACGCGCGGCGCAGCGGCTGATAACGTCGGCTATCCGCTCAGGCGACCAATCCAACAGCAGGAACTGGATCGAAGACCCGACATAGGTTTCCTCTTCGGGTCGCTCGACTATCGTCAGGCCCGGAGTGCCGCGCAGCCCGGTCTCGATCTCGCGATAGCGCTCGTTCCACCGTTTCACCTGCCGGTCCAGATCCCGCAACTGAGGGCGTAGGATGGCGGCACGCAAATTGTCCATGCGACCGGACACATTGGGTGTGGTGTACTTTATCCGCTCGAACACTTCAGGTCCCGGCGCCGCCAGATGGCGTTCATACAGCATGTATGAGCCCGACAGCATTGTAGCCTTGGCCGCCAGTTCCGCGTCATCAGTAACCAGCAAACCGCCCTCGCCCGAGTTTACGTGCTTATAGGTCTGGCATGAATAACACCCGATCGCCCCCTGCCGCCCCGACAACTGACCGCGCCAAGCCGCGCCCATCGTGTGTGCGCAATCCTCGATCACGATAACGCCTGCCGCGTCACACATCTGCATCAGACGATCCATGTCGCACAGATGCCCGCGCATATGGCTGAGCATCAGGACACGGGCCTGATCCAGTTTGCCCTCAAGATCCTCCAGATCGATGGTCAGGTTTTCGGAGACGCCGACAAAGATCGCACGCGCCCCGACCGAGGCAATTGATCCCGGCACCGGGGCCAGAGTGAACGCGTTGGTCAGAACCGGGTCGCCCGGCTGCACACCGACGGCCCGCAACGCGGTGGCAAGCGCATAACCGCCAGAGGAAACCGCCAGACAATACTTGGACCCCATCTGTGCCGCAAATTCCTGCTCTAGCAGGGCCGTTTCCCCCAACTCACCGGGGACCACGTTATAGCGATGCAGCCGCCCGTGACGCAGAACAGCCAGTGCTGCCTCAATTGCGTCGTCTGGAAGGGGTTCCTGCTGTGTGAAATTACCAGTGAATGTTTCCGTCATGGTCTTTTTCTGGACCTCCGACAGGGTCCGGTCAAGGTTTCAGGCTGCCGCACCGATCAGATCAGGCACAAGATCGGGCAAGTCGTCAAAGTGATGCAGCAGGGCTTCGGGCTCCAGCGCTGCCATGTCCTCTCCTGACGGTCCGAAAGTCACCAAAACCGATGGGACCCCTGCCGCTCGGGCGGTATTGCGGTCGGTATCCGAGTCTCCGATCAGCACGCACCAGGCCGGATCCCCCCCGGCCCGTCGCGCAGCCTCGCGCAGAGGGGCCGGGTCCGGCTTGCGCACTGGCAGCGTATCCGCCCCGACCAACGAGGCAAAACGATCCCGCACTCCCATGCGTGTTAGTAACAATTCGGCCAGATGTTCCGGCTTGTTGGTGCAAATGCCGACACCGTAGCCCGCGTTACTCAGCATCTCGACGGCCTGCAACGCTCCCGGATAGAAACTTGTGTGGGTGTTGATATCCTGCGCATAAGCCTCAAGCAGAACCGGGTAATAGGCCTGAACGGTGTCCTCATCGTAAGCTCCGACGCGTTTCAGCCCTTGGGTTAACATCATGCGACCGCCACGCAGCGCGATGCCTGCATCCTGCCCATGAACCAGGACATCACCATACCCCATTTCGCGAAAACAATGGTTCGCTGCCGCCAGCAAATCGCTTGATGTATCCGCCAATGTGCCGTCCAGATCGAAGATGACGGTCCGCATGTTGCCTCCTGTTTCGGCAGGTTTTCGCCGTGTCCTGTTTCAATCGGCAATCTTGTTTGATGGCCGAACAGCTTGCGCCTTTGCCCTCAGCGGATAAAACGGTCGGCAACAAAACACAAAGAGAAAACGATTTCATGACCATTGCCCTTGTCATCCTTGCCGCCGGAAAAGGCACCAGGATGAATTCGGATCTTCCCAAAGTCCTGCATCCCATCGCTCAGGCTCCGATGCTTGTTCACGCGATGCGCGCCGGGTCTGTCCTGTCGCCCGAACGTACGGTGATCGTTACCGGCCACGGGTTCGAGGCTGTAGCAAAGGTTGCTCAGGACGAAGACGAAGATGCCCGGATAGCCGTTCAGGAAGAACAGTTGGGTACGGCCCATGCGGTCGGTCAGGCTAGGACAGCACTGGACGGGTTCGACGGTGATATCGTGGTTCTTTACGGCGACACCCCGTTTTTACAACCCGACACGCTGGAACGGATGGTCGAGGCTCGATCCCGAAATGACCTGGTCATCCTTGGGTTCGATGCGGCTGATCCGGCCCGCTATGGCCGGTTGGTCATGAATGGCGACACGTTGGAACGCATTGTCGAATTCAAAGACGCATCAGATGATGAGCGCGCCATAACATTTTGCAACTCGGGCCTTTTGGCCTGTGATGCCCGGTTGCTTTTTTCGCTGATTGACGCCGTTGAAAACAACAATGCCTCAGGCGAATACTATCTGACAGACGTAGTTGAGATCGCCCGCAACCGCGGTCTGAACGTAACCGCCGTCGCCTGTGACGAGGCGCAGACGCTGGGCGTGAACTCACGCGCTGATCTGGCCGCCGCCGACGCCGTATTTCAGGCGCGCGCGCGGGCAGAACTGCTGGATATGGGTGTCACATTGATGGCACCGGATACGGTATACCTGTCCGCAGACACTGTGATTGGGCGTGACACAGTAATCGAACCCAACGTGGTTTTCGGCCCCGGAGTGACTGTCGAAAGCGGTGCGACCATCCGGGCCTTTTCCCATCTGGAAGGGTGCCATGTCAGTCGCGGTGCCATCGTCGGCCCCTACGCGCGGCTGCGTCCGGGCGCAGAATTGGCCGAAAACACGCGGGTTGGCAATTTCGTCGAAATCAAGAATGCAGAAATCGCCGAAGGCGCGAAGGTCAACCACCTCAGCTATATCGGGGACGCATCAGTGGGTGCTGCGACGAATATCGGCGCGGGAACAATCACCTGCAACTATGATGGTGTGATGAAGCACAAGACCAACATAGGTGCGAATGTCTTTATCGGCTCCAACACCATGCTCGTGGCCCCGGTCACGGTGGGCGATGGCGCAATGACAGCGACAGGCACAGTGGTGACCAAAGACGTAGCGCCCGAGGCGTTGGCCGTGGCGCGCGCCAAGCAGGAAAACAAACCCGGCTACGCGCGAAAACTGTTTGATATGTTGAAGGCGAAGAAGGCTCGCCGCGATAACGAGGCCTGAGATATGTGTGGAATTGTAGGTGTCTTGGGGCAGCATGAAGCAGCCCCTATTCTGGTAGAAGCCCTAAAACGGCTGGAATATCGCGGCTATGACAGTGCCGGGATTGCAACCGTCAATGACGGTGTCCTGGGTCGTCGGCGTGCGGTCGGCAAGCTGGTCAACCTCAGCGATCTGTTGGTGCATGATCCGCTGCCGGGAAAATCCGGCATTGGTCACACCCGCTGGGCCACGCATGGCGCGCCTTCCGTCAACAACGCGCATCCCCACAAGGCGGGCCCAGTGGCCGTGGTTCACAACGGGATTGTCGAAAACTACCGCGACCTGAGGGCGGAACTGGCCAAACACGGCGTCGCCTTCAAGACTGAAACCGACACGGAAACCGTCGCGCTGATGACGGAACATCACCTCAACACTGGCTTGTCCCCGGTCGAGGCCGCTTTCAAGACCATCGACAAGTTGGAAGGCGCCTTCGCCCTTGCATTCCTGTTCGATGGTGAGGACGACCTGATTGTAGCCGCCCGCAAAGGATCACCTCTGGCCATCGGCCACGGGGATGGTGAGATGTATGTGGGTTCGGACGCCATTGCCCTTGCGCCGCTGACCAATCAGATCACCTATCTCGAGGAAGGCGACCGCGCGGTTCTGACCCGAACATCGCTGGAAATCCGCAACGAAGCCGGTGAACTGGCCAACCGGGAAAAGCGCAAGATCAAGCTGGATCATGCGCGCGCCGACAAGGGCGAGCATAAGCATTTCATGGCCAAGGAAATCGCTGAACAGCCTATCGTTGTGGCTGAGGCCATCCGATCCTACCTGCCCACGGGCGGTGATCGCGTGGTGTTACCCGACGCCGAGCTGGATTTCAGCAAGTTGGACCGTCTGACCATGGTCGCCTGCGGCACCGCGTTTTACGCCTGCCTGACTGCGAAATACTGGTTCGAGCAACTGGCAAAGATGCCGGTGGAAGTCGATATCGCCAGCGAGTTCCGCTATCGCGAACCTCCGATCACGGGTCGCACACTGGCGCTGTTTGTCAGTCAGTCAGGCGAAACCGCCGACACCCTGGCCGCGCTGCGCTATTGCGAGGGCAAGGCGGACAAGATCGTTTCCGTCGTCAATGTCCCCGAAAGCTCGATTGCTCGGGAAAGCGATATCGCCCTGCCGATCCATGCTGGCGTTGAAATCGGTGTGGCTTCGACCAAAGCCTTCACCTGTCAACTAAGCGTTTTGCTGATGCTGGCGCTCAAGGCAGCGGCCGACCGCGGCACTCTGACCGATGAGGAAATCGCCGATCACACCGCTGCGCTGCGCGGATTGCCGACCGTGCTGAACACGGCATTGGATCAGAACCGGGCGATCCGCAAAGCAGCCCAACGCCTGTCCGAGGCGCGCGACGTTCTGTTCCTGGGCCGTGGCATGATGTATCCTCTGGCAATGGAAGGGGCGCTGAAGCTCAAGGAAATCAGCTATATCCACGCCGAAGGGTATGCATCGGGCGAGTTGAAACACGGACCCATCGCCCTGATCGACAAGCATATGCCTGTTGTCGTCATGGCACCCCGCGACACCGTGTTCGACAAGACCGTGTCGAACATGCAGGAAGTGATGGCGCGCAAGGGCAAAGTGATCCTTGTGTCTGATGATGATGGAATTGACGAGGCCGGAGACGGCGTCTGGAGCACAATCCGGATGCCTCATATTCACACCAGTCTTGCGCCGATCCTTTATTCGGTTCCCGCACAGTTGCTGGCATACCACACGGCTGTAGCCAAAGGGACGGATGTAGACCAGCCGCGCAATCTGGCAAAATCAGTGACGGTAGAGTGACCCATGTCCAAACAGTTTTCCCAGCTTGATGACGCGCATCAAAAGTTCATCGAAGATCAGCATATGTTCTTCGTCGGCACTGCCGGGACCGAGGGAAAGGTCAATATCTCGCCCAAAGGTATGGACTCGCTGCGAGTGCTGGGACCAAACCGCATCGTCTGGATGAACTTGACTGGCAGCGGCAACGAGACGGCGGGGCATCTGATGCAGGTCAACAGGATGACACTGATGTGGTGCTCCTTCACCAAACGCCCGCTGATCCTGCGCACATATGGCACTGCCCGCACTCTGCACGTCGGAGATGAGGGCTGGGATGAACTGGCCAATCTTTTCCCCAACCACCGCAGCGCCCGGCAGATCTACGACCAGTCGATCGAAATGGTTCAGACCTCCTGCGGGTATGCAGTGCCGTTCATGGCATTCCAGTCCGACCGCGACACGATGCAGAAATGGGTCGATGGCAAAACGGACGGCGACATCCGGTTTTATTGGGCAGAAAAGAACAGCCAGACGATAGACGGCGAGCCAACAGGCGTTCCGGTCTGACCCCGATGCTGACCACTTTTCTTGATCAGATCAAAGCCCATGCCGACCCCGAACGTGCGGGTCAGATGGCCAGTTATCACAAGGCGGATCGCGTCTATCTGGGCGTCGCCAACCCGGTTCTCAACGATCTGACCAAAGCATGGCGGCAAGAGCTGGATGTGAAAAAACGCGTCGCGCTGGCCAAGGCGCTGTGGCAAACCGATATCCACGAAGCGCGCCTTGCCGCGGCCAAGCTTCTGACCCAGGCCCGCATCCGGCCCGACGATCAGGTTTGGGACCTGCTTCAAAGCTGGCTACCGGATTTTGACGCCTGGGCCGTCGCCGATCATGCCTGCATGGCGATGCAAAAACGACTGATGGCCGACCCCGAGAGACTGATTGTCGTCGAACAGTGGACTCAGTCCGATCACATGTGGACCCGGCGCGCGGCCCTTGTCGCAACACTGCCCTGGACCAAACAGAACCACCCCAAGCCCGAAGACCTGCAACGTCGCGACTGTATCCTCGGCTGGGCCGCCGGATATGTCCCTGACCGCGACTGGCTTATTCAGAAATCAATCGCCTGGTGGCTCCGGGAACTGTCCAAACACGACCCCGAACGTGTGATCGCGTTTCTGGACAGACATGGTGATGCCATGAAACCGTTCGCCCGACGCGAAGCAGCCAAATACCTGAAAAGTCAGTCGGCATAGACCGCGACTTCGACCAGTTCGTCTAATGGCACCAGAAGGGCCCGCATGGCATCCAGCGACAAGCGGCTGCCGCTACTTTCCGGGCCTGCGGCAGGAACTAGGGTGATATAGGCCTGCGCGCCGGTTCTGGGCACAACAACTCGCGCCGTTACCTCGCTATCGACCAGCGGCGTCTGCATCCAGCGCCCTGGTGTGGTCGGATCACCAAGCCCGGCAATGGTTGTTTTGGCTCCGACCCAACTGGGGCGTGCCGCAACCGGCTCGGGCCGAAGAACCTCCTCAGCGACAACTGGCGCAGTTTCAACGTCCGATACGGCCGCAGCCGCCTCATCCCCCGACCCGAACACACGTTCCGTCGATGCCCGGACAGTATCGCACCCGGTCAAAACAACGCATAGAAAAACAAATGCCTTTTTCATTCCCGGAAACTACAACCCCATGCGGGTGTGATCCAGTGCAAAGCGCAGTTCGCACTTGTCGCAGGCAGGTTACAGCTTTACCTATGTCGCATGTCTGCTCCGCTCATCGACCCGTTTGCCCGCGCTATCACGTATCTCCGCGTCTCCGTTACGGACCGCTGTGATTTCCGCTGTGTCTACTGCATGTCCGAAAACATGACTTTTCTGCCCAAGAAAGACCTTCTTACGCTGGAAGAGCTGGATCGCATGTGCTCGACCTTTGTGAGAATGGGCGTCGAGAAACTGCGCATTACCGGCGGTGAGCCATTGGTTCGTCGCAATATCATGACCTTCTTCAACGCCATGACCCGCCACTTGGAAAGCGGTGCGTTGAAAGAGCTGACGCTCACGACAAACGGTTCGCAGTTGCATCGCTTTGCCGAAGATCTTTATGCCGCCGGTGTGCGCCGTGTGAATGTTTCCCTGGATACGCTGGATGACGACAAATTTGCAAAAGTCACGCGCTGGGGCCGCCTCAAACAGGTACTGAATGGCATCGACGCGGCGCAAAAGGCCGGGCTGCGGATCAAGATCAACGCTGTTGCGCTCAAGGGATTCAACGAACCCGAACTGCCGAAGATCACCGAATGGTGCGCCGAGCGCGACATGGACCTGACCTGGATCGAGGTCATGCCGATGGGCGATATCGGTAACGAGGATCGACTGGATCAATACTGGTCTCTCAAGGATGTGCGCAAAGAGTACGAAAACCATTACACGATCACTGATCTGGCCGAACGCACAGGCGGACCGGCCCGCTATATCAGGCTGGAAGAAACAGGTCAGAAGATCGGCTTCATCACGCCCCTGTCCCACAATTTCTGCGAAAGCTGCAACCGCGTGCGCCTGACCTGCACCGGCGAGCTTTATATGTGTCTGGGGCAGGAGGACATGGCGGATCTGCGGGGCGCATTGCGGGATCACCCCGATACCGAACAGCCGCTTGAAGATGCCATCCGTGCGGCGATTAACCTGAAGCCAAAAGGTCATGACTTCGACTATTCTCGCCAGTCCGTTGATGGTCGGATGAGCCGCCATATGAGCCATACAGGCGGCTGATATATGCCGGATCACCAAGACCGCCCCACAGCACTGTACTCCCTGTACTGCGCCTTGATCTCTCTGGCCGCACCTCTGGTCTGGAGAACCGTCCGAAAGAAACTTGAGGCTGCCGGTGTACCAGCCAATCGCCAACAGGAGCGTCTTGGCCATGCCAGTATGCCCCGCCCCGCAGGGCAGTTGATCTGGTTCCACGCCGCCAGTGTCGGCGAAAGCCTGTCGGTCCTCACTCTGATCAATCGGCTGGCCGACCGCCTTCCCAAAACCGAGTTTCTGATCACCTCAGGAACGCCAACCTCAGCGGCCCTGATCGAAAAGCGACTGCCGCCCCGCACCCGACACCAGTACCCACCGCTTGACACAGCCGGCCCGGTTCAACGCTTTCTGGACCATTGGCAACCCGATGCCGGGATCTTCGTCGAAAGCGAGATCTGGCCGCGGCTGATTGTCGAAAGCGCGGGGCGCGACATTCCGCTGGCTCTGCTGAATGCTCGATTGTCGGACAAATCTGTCGCCGGATGGAAGAAGCGCCCTAAAACAGCAAGGTTTGTCCTGAATAAATTTCGCCTGCTCTTAACGCAAAACAACAAAACAGCAGCCAACCTGATTGCCATGGGCGCCCCAGCCCAACGGGTGCAGCCCGGCACCAACCTCAAGGCCATGTCCGATCCTCTGCCCGTGGACCAGAGCACGCTGGACGACATTCGTGCGCAAATAGCCGCCAGACCTGTCTGGATCGCCAGTTCCACCCACGCCGGAGAAGAGGACAGCGTTCTGACAGCCCACAAGGCGTTATTGCAACATTGGCCCGACCTTCTGCTGCTACTGATCCCACGCCACCCCGAACGGCGCGACGAGGTTGCAGAACTTCTGAACAACGCCGGGCTCAAGGCATCCTTCCGGTCAAAAAATGCACCGATCACAGATACGACGCACGTGTATGTTGCCGACACACTGGGCGAAACCGGAACCTGGTACGCGCTTTGCCCGATCGTGTTCCTTGGGGGCTCACTGAAAGAGATTGGCGGACACAACCCGTTTGAACCGGCACAGGCTGGAGCCGCCGTGGTCACCGGCCCAGGGTATTTCAACTTTGCAGAAACGTTTGCCCCGCTGATCGACGCCAAGGGCGCTGTCGAGGTCCAGACATCCGCTGACCTCTCTGAGGCCGTTTCACATTGGCTGTCGGACCAGAATACCCTTCAAGCCGCCCGAAGGGCTGCACAATCCTGCGTCAATACGCAGTCGACCGCCTTGGATGCCGTCGTCGAAACCCTCTGCACGGTGCTTGATCTGCAAGCAAAGGATCCCGCTTCATCTGGCTAGAAATATCCCGGGGGTGTGGGGGCAGAGCCCCCACCCTCACCATCAGGCGGCTGGCATCCGCTGTTCAACAATCTCTGCCCACCAGCTGCATCCGGCCGGAATGGCTTCGTCGTTGAAATTGTATTCCGGGTGATGAACCATTGCGGTGTCACCGTTGCCCACAAGAATATAGGCGCCTGGGCGCTCTTCCAGCATGAAGGCAAAATCTTCGCCCCCCATGACCAACGGTGCCTCGTCGCAATCACCGGACACCGACCGGGCCACATCCGCCGCAAACTCTGTTTGCTCGTCGCTGTTCACCATTACCGGGTACCCGCGAATGTAAGTCACGTCAGCGGTGCCGCCAAACGTGGCCGCTACACCGTTGCAAATCTCGTTGATCCGCTTTTCAGCCAGATCCCGCATGCCCTTGCTCATTGTGCGCACGGTGCCTTTGATCTGCACGGTCTGAGGGATCACATTGAATGCCTTGGATGACGTCTCAAACGATGTCACAGACACCACGACCTGATCTATTGGGTCGGCATTGCGCGAAGAAATCGTTTGCAACGTAAGGACTGCCTGCGCTGCCAGAACTGTAGAATCCACAGTCTCATGCGGCTTGGCGGCATGTCCGCCGCGACCCTCAAAGGTGACATCGAACTGATCAGTTGCCGCAAAGAACGAACCCGGCCGGATTGCGAACTTGCCAACAGGCTGCCCCGGCCAGTTATGCATGCCGTAGACTTCCTGAATGTTCCAGCGGTCCATCATTCCGTCTTCGCACATTTCGCGGCCCCCGCCGCCACCTTCCTCAGCAGGTTGGAAGATCACGACAACAGTGCCGTCAAAGTTGCGGGTTTCCGACAGGTACTTTGCCGCCCCCAGCAACATCGCGGTGTGCCCGTCATGGCCACAAGCATGCATCGCACCCGGCGTTTTCGAGGCATAGTCCAACCCCGTTGCCTCATGTATCGGCAAAGCATCCATATCTGCGCGCAGGCCGATCACCTTTCCCTTGCTGTCCGACTTGCCTTTGATCACCCCCACAACACCGGTACGTCCGATACCGGTCACAACCTCATCGCAGCCGAACTCCTTCAACTTATCGGCCACCTTCGCACTGGTGCGGTGGGTTTCGAACAGGATCTCGGGATTTTCGTGCAGATCCCTTCGCCACTCCGTGATTTCATTCTGCAATTCGGCAAAGCGGTTCTTGACTGGCATGTCTTTTCTCTCTCCTGATTCAGGTCAAGCCGCTGGCATCCGGCGCTCGACCATTTCCGCAAACCACGAGCACCCAATGGGGATGATCTCGTCATTGAAATTGTATTCGGGGTGGTGCAGCCCGGCACTGTCACCGTTGCCCAAAACGATGAATGCCCCGGGCCTCTCTT
This sequence comes from Ruegeria sp. AG7, assembly GCF_056541545.1. Classification (NCBI taxonomy): domain Bacteria; kingdom Pseudomonadati; phylum Pseudomonadota; class Alphaproteobacteria; order Rhodobacterales; family Roseobacteraceae; genus Ruegeria; species Ruegeria sp. AG7. The sequence goes on along the minus strand of NZ_JBQFYP010000004.1, from coordinate 216,708 downwards.
CCAGCATGAACGAGAAATCCTCGCCCCCCATCACCATCGGCGCTTCAATGCAACTGCCCCCAACCGACACCGCGGCCTCTGCTGCATATCCCGTCTGAGCTTTGGCATTGATCGTCACCGGAACACCGCGTTTATAGGTGACGTTCACAGACCCGCCAAATGTTGCAGAGATCCCTTCCGAGACTTCCTTCAGCCGTTGTTCGATCAGGTCGCGCAACTCGTTGGAATGGGTCCGAACAGTGCCGCGGATCCGTGCTGATTGCGGGATCACGTTGAACGCTTTCGAGGACGTCTCGACCGAGGTCACAGACAGCACGGCCTGCAAAATCGGATTCGCATTGCGCGACACAATCGTCTGCAACGCCACGATCAGCTGCGACAGCATCACCGTTGTATCAATCGTCTGATGAGGTTTTGCCGCGTGGCCGCCGCGCCCTTCAAGATGGATGTCAAACTCATCCGCTGCCGCCAGCAACGGCCCCGAACGAATGGCAAACTGCCCGGCAGGAATACCCGGCACATTGTGCATCGCATAGACTTCCTGAATGCCGAACCGATCCATCAGACCGTCCTTGCACATGGCCTCGGCACCATTTCCACCCTCTTCGGCAGGCTGAAAGATCACGATTGCCGTGCCATCAAAATTGCGGGTTTCCGCCAGATACTTGGCGGCCCCCAAAACCATCGCCGTATGGCCGTCATGACCACAGGCATGCATCGCATTCGGTATTTCCGAGGCATAGTCCAACCCGGTCTGTTCCTGCATCGGCAGGGCGTCCATATCGGCGCGCAGGCCAATCACACGGCCCCGTGTGTCGCTTTTGCCGCGAATGACACCAACGACTCCGGTGCGACCGATGCCAGTCACGACCTCGTCGCAACCAAACTCGTTCAGCTTTTCCGCAACCAGCGCACTGGTGCGGTGAGTGTCGTACAGAATTTCCGGGTGTTGGTGAATGTCACGCCGCCAACCGGTGATCTCATCATGCATCTCTGCGAGACGGTTCTTGATCGGCATGTCATTCTCCCTGTTTCATGCGACAGGCAATCGTCGTTCCACAAGCTCGGCAAACCAGCTGCAACCGGCGGGGATCGCGTCGTCGTCAAAGTTGTATTGCGGGTGGTGGCACATGGCCGTATCCCCGTTCCCGATAAAGATGTACGCGCCGGGGCGTTCTTCAAGCATATAGGCAAAATCTTCGGACGGCATGATCGGGTCCGTGCTGTCGTTGACCTTGCCCGCAACCGCAGCTGCCGCCTCGGCCGCATAGCCCGTTTCGGCCTCGGAATTCACTGTCACCGGATATCCGGGTGTCCAGATAACCTCCGCCTTCGCGCCAAAGGCCGAGGCTGTATCCTCGGCAATCCGGCGCACGCGTTCTTCGGCGATTGTACGATACTCGGGGTCAAGTGTCCGCACGGTTCCCTGCAAACGCACCGTATGAGCGATCACGTTCGACGCAACGCTATCCGTCACAAACGTCCCAACGGTGAGGACAACTCGCTTGATCGGGTCAACGGTCCGGGACACCACCGATTGCAAGGCAACAACGATATGCGAGGCCACCAGCGTTGTATCCACCGCCTCATGCGGCGCGGCGGCGTGTCCGCCCTTGCCAGTGACCGTGATTTCAAACTCATCGGACGAGGCCAGCAACGCGCCGGGGCGAATTGCAAATTCGCCCACTGGAAGACCGGGCATATTGTGCATGCCATAGACCTCATGAATGCCCCAGCGGTCCATCAGCCCGTCCTGACACATGGCCAGACCGCCGGCCCCGCCTTCCTCGGCGGGCTGGAAGATCAGAACCACAGTGCCATCGAAATTGCGCGTCTCGGAAAGGTACTGCGCGGCCCCAAGCAGCATCGAAGTGTGCCCGTCATGTCCGCAGGCGTGCATCTTGCCCGACACGGTCGAGGCATAGTCCAGCCCTGTCGCCTCTTCAATCGGAAGCGCATCCATGTCCGCCCGCAGGCCGATGACGCGCCCCTGCGTATCCGTGCGCCCTTTGATCACCCCGACAACGCCCGTTTTGCCAACGCCCGGAGTGATCTCGTCCACTCCGAACTCTTTCAGACGGGCGGCAACAAAGGCCGCAGTTTCATGGACGTCATACATCAGCTCCGGATGGGCGTGCAGGTGGCGGCGCCATTCGGTGATCTCGCCATGCATTTCCGCAAGTCTGTTTTTTACGGGCATCTCAAGACCTCCCTTTCAACCGCTGGCATCGTATTACGCCGGGCTAGGCGCATAGTTTCTCAACCAATCGCTGCATGAATTTATGACCGGCTTCGAATTGTTCAATCGTAACGAACTCATTCGGCTGATGTGCCTGCGCTATGTCTCCGGGTCCACATATCACGGCAGAATACCCGGCCTCCTGAAACTGGCCTGCCTCGGTCCCGTAACTGACCACATGGCTTGCGTTGTCTCCGGTCAGGGCGCGTACCAGTGCTTCGGCTTCACCATCCTCTTCCGGGATCAACCCCGGAATCGCGAAGTTTTCAGTCAGTTCGATGCGGGTATCCGGGTGAACGGCCTGCATCTGAGCCTCAATGTGCCGAACCTGTTCGAAATAGGCATCTCGCCATTGGGCCTGCGTTTCGTCGGGCACGGTCCGAAAATCCATCATGAACCGGCAGTCTTTGGCAGTAATGTTATGGGCCGTTCCGCCTTCAATCATACCGACATGGCAGGTTGTCCAGGGTGGATCGAATACGGCAGCAACCGCGCTGGGTTGCGCCGCCATGTTCCGCGCGTTCTGCTGGTTGGCCCAGTCGATCAATGGGGCCGCTGCCATGATGGCGTTGACGCCTGTGTGCATGATCGAGCTGTGAACTTCGAACCCGGCGATATGGGTGTCAAAGCCGAAACCGCCCTTGTGACCCGTTACCGCCTGCATCATCGACGGCTCACCCACGATCACCGCCGAGCCTTTGGGCAAAATGTCCTGCATTGCCTCGATCATCGGCGGCGCTCCGGTACACCCGACTTCCTCATCAAAACTCAGTGCAAGTTGGAGCGGTCGCCTCACATTCGCGTAATGCGCCTCGACCAGCGTCCAGATGGCAAGCGCATCAAATCCCTTCATGTCGCAGGTGCCGCGCCCGAAATATTTGCCGTCCTTCTGGGTCACGGTGAAGGGGTCGGTGTCCCAGGGTTGCCCGTCAACCGGTACTACATCCGTGTGCCCGGACAGCATAACTGAGCCTTCTTCCAAAGGGCCGACATGCGCAAAGATCGCCGCCTTATGTGGCTGATTCGGATCAGGCCAGCGGTGCGACGTGATCCCATGGCTTTGCAGGTATTCGTCCACCCAGTCGACCAACGGCAGGTTGGTGTCACGACTCACGGTTGGAAATGAGATCAGCTTGGTCATGATCTCAAGCGGCGTCAGGCGCTTGCCCATCGGGTCAGTACCCACTGTCTGTGGTCAGGATAAAGTGACCCGGTTCAACCTCGTGATATTGAGAGGGTTCCGGTTTGAAATCGACAGGGTGGATCGGTGACGGGATCGGTTTGAAGTTCAGGTCTTTTTCCGTCTTTCGCTTGTTCGGGTCAGCAATTGGAACTGCCTTCATCAACGCCTGCGTATAGGGGTGTTGTGGGTTTTCAAACACACGCGCACGCGGGCCCAGTTCCACAATGCGGCCTAGATACATAACGCCGACATAGTGGCTGACACGTTCAACCACGGCCATGTCATGGCTGATGAACAGATAAGACAGCCCCAAATCGGACTGCAACTCCATCATCAAGTTCAGAACCTGTGCCTGAACCGACACGTCGAGGGCCGAGACCGCCTCATCCGCGATGATCAGCTTGGGGTTCAGGGCCAGTGCGCGGGCAATCGCGATCCGCTGACGCTGCCCACCGGACATTTCATGCGGGAAACGACGCATGAAGCTGCGCGGCAGCTGCACTTTGTCGAACAATTGTGCGACGCGGTCCTGCAACTCGGATCCCGACGCCACGCCATAGTTGCGCATCGGCTCGGCAACTTGATCGACCAATTGCATCTGTGGGTTCAGCGAGGCGAACGGGTCCTGAAAGATCATCTGCATATCCAGCCGCGCCTTGCGCAGGCCGGACGGGTCCAGCTTCATGATATCGACACCGTCCAGATTGACCTCGCCCGCCATCGGCTCGACCAGCCGCAGGATCGAACGGCCGGCCGAGGACTTGCCGCACCCGGATTCGCCCACAAGGCTGAGCGTCTGACCTTTGTTCAGTGTGAATGACACATCCTCGACCGCATGAACGTTCGAGATCGTGCGCCGCAGAAGACCACCTTTGACCGGAAACCGCGTGGTCAGGTTCTTTACCGTCAACAAAACTTCTTCGGTTCCGGGGATGGGTGCAATTTTCTGCCCCTCGACACCCAGCAACTTCATCGGTTCGGGCGCCGACTTACCCTGCATTTCACCCAGCTTCGGCACTGCGGCCAAAAGGGCCTTGGTGTAATCATGCTGCGGGTTTTCAAAGATTTCCCTGACGGTCCCCTCTTCGACCTTGTTGCCGCGATACATGACGACAACACGGTCAGCCATCTGCGCCACAACCGCCATGTCATGGGTGATGAACATTACCGCAGTACCGGTTTCGCGCTTGAGGCGATCCATCAGGGCCAGGATCTCGGCCTGAATAGTCACGTCAAGCGCCGTGGTGGGTTCATCCGCGATCAGCAAGCGGGGTTCGCAGGCCATCGCCATTGCGATGACGACACGTTGGCGCATCCCGCCCGACAGCTCATGCGGGTACTGTTTCAAACGACGCTCAGGCTCGGGGATACGAACCTGGCGCAACAACTCAAGCGCACGGTCCTCGGCCTGTGACTTCGACATCTGCTTGTGGATGCGCAGACCTTCGGTCAACTGGCGACCAACGGTAAAAACTGGGTTCAGCGCCGTCATCGGCTCCTGAAAAATCATCCCGATCTCGTTGCCGCGAATCTGTTTCATCAGATCCGGATCGGCTTTGGACAGGTCCATTTCGCCCCCATCGCGGCGATCGAACAGAAGTTCACCACCCGCGATTTCGCCGCCTCCAAACTCGACCAGCCGCATCAGCGACAGCGACGACACCGATTTCCCCGAGCCCGATTCGCCAACGATACAAACGGTTTCACCCGGTTTGATCTCGAACGAGACATCCTCAACACCGACAACGGGGCCATCCTTCGTCTGAAACTCCACCCGCAGTTTTTTAATCTGTGCAATAGGCTGATCCAGCACGCGCGCGCTCCCTTGACGACGGTATTCTTTTTTTGAATTCCGAACGCTAAGGCGGGCCGCCGGGAAAAGTCAAACCCATTACACATTTTCGCGACGGCACTACTTGCAATTTTCTCAGGTTCTGTTTCGATACGCCATGTAACCGACCTGGGGAGGCGGCGCAGACTGAAATCGTTAGCGCTATTATCTTTGTTGATCAAAACCTTACCTTGGGGCGGCAACGCCAAACCCGCAGGCCTTGCGGAGATAATCGAGACACGAACGTGTCCAACTTGGGAGTAACTTATGAAAATCAAAACCCTTTTGCTTGGTGCGATTGCAAGCACGGCGATGGCCCCTGCGGCCTTTGCTGAGCGTGGATCGGACGGCAATGTCAGCATCATTTACTGGCAGGCTCCGTCGATCCTGAACCCGTACCTGTCCTCGGGCACCAAAGACATCGAATCTGCTTCGTTGGTGATTGAACCGCTCGGTCGCTATGACCAAGACGGGAACCTTGTAGCCTATCTCGCCGAGGATATCCCGACCGTGGAAAACGGTGGTGTTTCGTCGGATCTGAAATCGATCACGTGGAAGCTGAAATCCGGTTTGGTCTGGTCCGATGGATCGCCCGTGACGTCGGCCGACGTAAAGTTCACCGCGGATTATTGCATGCATCCGGAAGGTGGTTGCGCCCAGCTTGCCAAGTTTGAAGGCGTCGAAAGCGTCGAGGCAATCGACGATCTGACCATCAAGGTCAACTTTGCCGAACCAAAGCCGAACCCCTATGGCCCGTTCATGGGTGGTCAGTCGCCAATTATCCAGATGGCCCAGTTTCAGAACTGCATGGGCTCCAAGGCGCCTGAATGTACAGACCAGAACTTTGGCCCGATCGGAACCGGCCCGTTTGTTGTGGACGAATTCAAGCCAAACGACGTGATCACCATGTCGGCCAACCCGAATTATCGTGACCCAAACAAGCCCGCTTTTGCCACGCTGACCTTCAAAGGTGGCGGTGACGCAACGGCGGCTGGCCGTGCTGTGATGGAAACCGGCGAATTCGACTATGCGTGGAACCTGCAGCTGGCGCCCGAAGTCATCGAGCAGATGAAGGAAGGTGGTAAAGGTACTCCCATCGCGGCATTCGGGACCCTGGTTGAGCGGATCGAAATGAACATGACAGATCCGTCCCCCAGCCTGCCTGAAGGCGAACGTTCAACCGCCAAACATCCGCACCCAGCCTTATCGGAACTGGCTGTTCGCAAGGCCCTGTCGATGGCAATCGACCGTGATCTTCTGGTTGAGATTGGCTACGGTCAAGCCGGTCGCCCGACCTGCAACCTGGTACCGGCCCCGGCATTGTACGCAAGCGACAACACCGAGTGTCTGACGCAGGACATTGACGGCGCGAACCAGATGCTGGATGAAGCCGGCTGGGTGAAAGGCGCTGACGGCGTCCGCGCCAAGGATGGTGTAAGACTGTCGCTAGTCTATCAAACCTCGACCAACGCTGTTCGTCAGGACTTCCAGGCGCTGATCAAGGAATGGTGGAGCCAAATCGGTGTTGAAACCGAGCTGCGCAACATCAACGCGTCGGTCTTTTTCGGCGGTGACCCGGGCAGCCCGGACACATTCCAGCGTTTCTATGCAGACGTTGAAATGTACGCCAACAACTTCGATGGCACCGATCCGGAAAGCTATCTTGCGCAGCACACCTGTGACAAGGCACCCAAGCCGGAAAGCCAGTGGCAGGGTGAGAACATCAACCGTTACTGTGACGCCGAGTATGACAAGCTGGTGGCCGAACTGGGCCGCACCGGTGAGCTTGAAAAGCGTGGCGAAATTGCACGTAAACTCAACGATATGCTGACCAAGGACAGCTATGTCGTGGTTCCGCTGGTTGATCGTGGACGGGTCTCTGCACATTCCAACACGTTGGGTGGCGTGATCCTGAACACTTGGGACAGCGAGCTTTGGAACGTTGCGGACTGGTACCGCAAAACCGGCTCCTAAGCGTTAAACCTGCCAAGCCGCGCCCCGATCTTCGGGGCGCGGTCATTTGCAGTCCGCTCCAACAAGAAGACGCATCAACAAAGGCGCCTTTGAATGCTCAACTTTACAATCAGACGACTGGTGTTGGCGGTGCCCACACTGCTGTTCATCAGCCTCGTCATCTTCCTGCTGCTCGAGCTTGCCCCTGGCGACCCGATGGCACAGGTTCCACTCACCGTTCCCCCGGAAGTCAAAGAGAAGATGCGCGAGGCGCTTGGCCTCGGCCAGCCGATGCATATCCGGTTCTGGAAATGGATCGTGCAGTTCTTCTGGATAGAACCACAGGTATTGGTCGACTCTGTATTCGGCACAACCTTCTCCGAAGGCGACCTGCGCGTGATTTCATGGCAGACCCGCTCGCCGGTCATGGACATCGTCGTTCAGCGGATCCCGCAGACCCTGTGGGTTGTCGGCACCGCCTATGTGGTCGCAATCCTGATCGCGCTGCCCATCGGCATCTATTCGGCCTACCGCCAATATTCCTGGTTCGATCAGATGGGTACCTTCGTGTCGATGGTTGGCTTTTCCGTTCCACCCTTCTTCTCGGGTGTTCTGGTGATCGTCATATTCTCGGTCCAGCTGGGCTGGTTCCCGTCGATCTATGACACCACACTGGTGGTCAACAGCTGGGACAGTTTCGTTGTGCAACTCAAACAGATGATCATGCCGGTCATGGTTCTGGCCTTGCAGATTACAGCGCAGCTCAGCCGGTTCATGCGCGCGTCCATGCTGGATAACCTCAATCAGGATTATGTTCGCACCGCCCGCGCCAAGGGTCTCAGCGAATACACCGTGGTCATGGTTCACGTTCTGCGAAACTCGATGATCCCGGTGGTCACCGTGATTGCGCTGGGTATTCCGTCCATCTTTGGTGGCGCCATCATCACCGAGCAGGTGTTCAAAGTGAATGGCATCGGTCAGCTGCTGATCGGAGCGATTCAGGCCAATGATCTGCCGATGGTGCAAACCCTGACCTTCATCTTTGCCGTACTGATCGTGCTGTTCAACCTGATCGCTGACGTACTTTACGGCATTCTGGACCCGAGGATTCGATATGACTGATCATGATCGTACCGATACACTGGTCCCGGACGAAGGATTTGCACCTGCCTCGACAGCCTTGCCAACGGCCGGCGTGATGGAAGAACTGGCCACCCCTCCCCGCAGCCAATGGCGCGATGTGTGGGATCAGTTCAAGACCCACAAAGGCGCAATGGTCGGCGCGATCCTGTTTATCATCATCGTCGCCGGTGTTTATTTGGGCCCGTATCTGTGGAGCATCGATCCAACCCAGATCGATATCCGGTCGCGCAATCAGGGCCCCAGTTGGGCGCATCCCTTTGGCACCGATCAATTGGGTCGCGACATTCTTGCGCGCATGATGTCGGGTGGTCAAACCTCAGTCTCGGTTGGCATAACCGCGATGTTGCTGGCGCTGTTCCTGGGTTCGTTCATCGGCGTTCTGGCAGGATTCTTCAGACGGCTCGATGGGCCGCTGATGCGCCTGACCGACCTGTTTCTGGCCCTGCCCCTGCTGCCTTTGCTGCTGGTCATGATGCTTCTGTTCCGCGAGCCCCTGTCAGCGGCTTTTGGGCTGGAGCGCGGGATATTCATCCTGATCGTCTGCGCCATCGGCATCACCTCATGGATGCCGACTGCGCGGATCGTGCGCGGTGATGTGCTGGCCATCAAGGAACGTGAATTCGTTCTCGCCGCGCGCTCCATCGGCACCAGCAACAGCCAGATCATCACGCGGCATATCCTGCCGAACGTTCTTTCGCCAATCATGGTGTCGGCAACGCTGGGGATTGCCACAGCGATCATCACCGAAAGCGCGCTGTCCTTCCTTGGTTTGGGATTCCCGCCCGACTTCCCGACATGGGGCCGCCTGTTGTTTGATGGTGTCGACTATCTTCAGCAATACCCCGAGCGTGTATTCTGGCCCGGTCTGGCAATCTCGCTGACGGTGCTGAGCGTCAACTATCTGGGTGACGGTCTGCGCGACGCGCTGGATCCCCGCATTCGCGGACGCTGAAACAAGTTTAGTCGGCGCGCCTCAGCGCGCCGGCCAACAGCACGATCAGAACGGCCAATGGCAACAGCACGGCGAACGCCAGACGCAGGCCGAACAGTTCCGCCAAAAATCCGATCAGCGGCGGCCCTATCAATAACCCACCATATCCCAGCGTAGCTACACTTGCGATGGCTTGCCCCGGCGGGACAAGCGGATCGCTGGCTGCACGGCTGAACGCCAGCGGCATGATCACCGCATACCCTATGCCCATCAGCGCAAACCCCGCCAATGCGGGCAAGGGCGCGACCGAAGAAACCACAGCGAAAACGCCCAACGCCGCGCAGATCCCGCCGAACCGGGCCGTCGCAGCGGGACCAAACCGCATAATGACAATCGCGCCTGCTAGGCGAAACGCCACCATCGTCACGGAAAACACGGCATAGCCCAATGCGGCAACACTTTCGGGCGCTCCCGAAATGTCTCGCAGGAAAATCGCGCTCCAGTCTGCGACGGCGCCTTCCCCCAATGCACCGCACATGGCTGCGAATCCGACCAGTATCAGCGCGCCCGAGGGCAAAGCAAAAACCGAGCTTTTTGACCGTTCGGACCGATTCGACGTCCAACGCACCCACGACAAGGCCAGCGCGAAGGCAACAACCGCGCCACCCGCCAATAGGAAATGCACCAGAACCGTCAGCCCCATCTGAACAGCCACGTACCCGCTGAGCGCGCCAAGACCGGCCCCAAGGCTCCACATGGCGTGGAATGACGACATTACAGGTTTGTCATATGCCTGCTCGACCTCGGCGGCCCAGGCATTCATCGCCACATCCATCGATCCGTGAAAGGCGCCAAAAACAAACAAACATAACGCCAGTGCCCAAAACCCGCCAGCAACAGCAAGCAGGACCAGCGACAGCGTGTACAGAACGGCCACAATCCGGGTTATCGCAACTGCGCCATACCGATCCGTCAACCGCCCTGTGACCGGAAACGAACAGACGGCCCCGGCCGCCATAAACAACAACCCGTACCCCAACGCATCATGGGACAGCTCCAACCTGTCGCGCACGGCTGGTATGCGCGAGGCCCAGATTCCGAACAAAGCCCCGTTTAGGATGAACATGGCCGCAACTGCCCGCCATGCCGAGAAAACACCAATCAACAGAGAACCTCGTGCTATCTGCCCGCCTCACCCGTTCTACAGGTTGGGCGCAAATTGGCAATTGCAGCTTAACCCAGGCGTTTGCGGATGCGCCGAACGGCGAACCATACGCCCGCTACAACCGGGATCGTCGCCGCCGCCGTCAGCATTCCCTTGCTTATGCCGGCGGCAGTCAACGGATACAGAAGGTAGCCGACAAGTGAGACCGCGTAATAACTGATGGCCACCACAGAAAGGCCCTCAACCGTGTGCTGCAAGCGCAAGGCAAGATCGGCCCGACGATCCATGCTTTCCAACAGGGCCTGATTTTGTGCACTCCGCTCGACGTCCACCCTTGTGCGCAACAACTCACCCGCACGTATGGCCCGGTCAGACAGCGCCTGCAGGCGGCGTTCTGTTGATTTCACGGTACGGATCGCAGGGTCATAACGGCGCATCATGAAATCGGCAAAGCTTTGGCCGCCTTCGAACCTTTCCTCGCGCAGGACATCGATCCGCTGATTGACCAGCGCCTCGTAAGCGCCGGTCGCACCGAATCGGAACGAACTGCGGGCCGATATGGTCTCGAGCTCGGTCGATATGGCCAGCAATTGAGGCAACAGCGCATCTGGTGGGGTGGTGTCATCCGTCATTTCAACCATCAGCTTCGCCAGCTGGGCATCCAGTTCCTCGATCCGGGGGGCCAATTGTTTGACGCGGGCAAAGCCAAGCATCGACATCGCCTTGTATGTCTCGATCTCGCACAGCCGCTGGATGATACGCCCTGTGCGGCGCGTGCCCGTGCCTTCGGTCACGAACAAAGCAAAACGCATGTGACCAGCCGGGTCGATACGGAAATCACTGGCGCAAATTGCCGAAGCATCCAACACCCGCGACACCGCCAGACTTTCAGGTTCGAACCAATCAGCCAGAGCGACCTTTACAGCCGCATCTTCCGGGCGCGGCACCACCCGCATCAGCAGCGAGGTGATCCTCTGGCCCGGGCTGGCCATCAGCCAATCCGGGGGAAAAACTTCGAAATCAGCCGGGTTGAAGGGACGGCCGCTGACGTTCGGCACAATCGCCGTATACGTGACAAACTCAGTGTGCTGCTCCCATTTCAGCCAATGGCGTCCTATCTGCCCGGCATAATGCGTGGCCCCCGGCTGCGGATGTTGCGCCCCATGTCGGTCAAGCAGATCGATCAGATGGGCAATATCCTGACTGCGGTCCCGAGCGACGGCTGCTTCAGGCTTCTTGATCGCAAGAAAGGCGACCGTGCACGGCGTATCGGCGGCCGGAAACGGGCGGGCATGAAGTTCATTTGCCAGCGCATAGCGCAGCGGGTGATCATCGATTGGCGTCATTCCGAGGCTCCGATAGCGGTGTCCGCACTATACGTCACAACTCGGATACATCAATTCTTATTTTATTTCATATACTTACACGAATACAAAGGTATACAAACCGACTATCTCATTGATTTGGCTGCCACAGCTCGATCGGATTTCCCTCCGGATCGTGAAGCCGAGCGAACTTTCCGATCTCGCTGTCCCAGTCTGGGCGGGTCTCAACAGAGATTCCGGCAGCTTCGAGCTGCTGTATCATCGCGCCCAGATCATCGACCCGAAAATTGATCATCCATTGCTGATCCGGGTTTCCGAAATACTCAGTGTCTTTAGCGAAAGGCGCAAACACCGTATACCCTTCGCGCTGCTTCCAGGGTACCGGATCATAGTGGTTTACGCCCAGATGTTCTTCGTACCAGCGGCTCAACGCCTCAGGATCACTGGCCCGAAAGAATACGCCCCCTATACCGTTCACTTTCTGCATGTTTCGCTCCAACCATACGCACATCTAATATACCACAACCCGCGCGCTTCATCTGGCCATAAATATCCTAGGGGTTTGGGGGCAAAGCCCCCAATAAAACAAAAAAAAGAAAAGGGCGCCCAAAGGCGCCCTTTGCAAATGGATCAAACCGGTTAATCACTCGATCATCGGCAGCAGCTTGTCCAGCGACGCTTTGGCGTCGCCATAGAACATGCGGGTATTTTCCTTGAAGAACAGCGGGTTTTCGATACCCGAATACCCCGTACCCTGACCGCGTTTGGACACGAAGACCTGCTTGGCCTTCCAGCATTCCAGAACTGGCATACCGGCAATGGGACTGTTGGGATCTTCCTGCGCCGCAGGGTTCACGATGTCGTTCGAGCCGATAACGATGGCCACATCCGTGTCCGGGAAGTCATCATTGATCTCGTCCATTTCCAGAACGATATCATAGGGCACCTTCGCCTCGGCCAGCAGCACGTTCATATGGCCCGGCAAACGACCCGCGACCGGGTGGATCGCGAAACGCACCTCTTTACCTTTGGCGCGAAGCTTACGAACCAGTTCACTGACCGATTGCTGTGCCTGTGCAACCGCCATCCCGTAGCCGGGAATGATGATTACACTGTCGGCATCGTTCAGGGCTGCAGCCACGCCATCAGCCTCAATAGCCACCTGCTCTCCCTCAACAGCCATCTGTTCACCCTGCGGGCCACCAAAGCCGCCCAGGATCACGCTGACAAAGTGACGGTTCATCGCCTTGCACATGATGTAGGACAGGATCGCACCGCTTGAGCCCACCAGCGCACCGACCACGATCAGCAGGTCATTGCCCAGCGAGAAACCAATCGCCGCCGCGGCCCAGCCCGAATAGCTGTTCAGCATCGACACAACCACCGGCATGTCCGCGCCACCAATGCCCATGATCAGATGATAACCGATGAACAGCGCCGCCAATGTCATCAGGATCAGCGGCAACAGCCCGCCAGACGCGGTGTACCAGATCAGACAGATCAGCGAGAGGCCCGCTGCCGCCGCGTTCAGCGCATGACCACCGGGCAGCTTTGTCGCCGCCGAGGTCACTTTGCCCGCCAACTTGCCATAGGCCACGACCGAGCCGGTAAAGGTGATCGCACCAATGAAGATGCCAAGGAACAGTTCCACATGCAGGATTGCCAGTTCGGCCGGCGTCTTCTTGGCGATAAGTTTGGCAAAGGTGCCCAGATCATGCAGATCCGCCTCTTTCGCCGTATCCACAATTGCCATGACTTGTGCCACGTTGCCGATTTCAAAATGCGCGTTGAATCCGACGAACACAGCCGCCAGACCGACCAGTGAATGCATCGCGGCCACCAGCTGCGGCATCTCGGTCATCTGGACGCGCTGCGCCACGTATTGACCGATCAGACCGCCGCCAATGATCAGCAGGATCGACAGCAGCCACAGGCCAGAACCGGGGCCAACCAGTGTGGCAAAGACCGCCAGCGCCATGCCGACGATGCCGTACCAGACCGCGCGCTTGGCGCTTTCCTGGTTCGACAACCCGCCAAGGGAAAGGATGAACAGAACAGCCGCAACAACGTAGGCGGCAGTGGTGAAGCCAAATTCCATGTGCCCGGCCTCCTTAAGATTTCTGGAACATGGCGAGCATGCGCCGGGTTACGAGGAAGCCGCCGAAAATGTTGATCCCGGCCATGAAGACGGACAGCGCCGCCAGCAGAATGACCAGGAACGACCCCGATCCGATCTGCATCAACGCCCCAACGATAATGATCGACGAGATCGCGTTGGTGATCGCCATCAGCGGCGTGTGCAGGCTGTGCGAGACATTCCAGATCACCTGGAAGCCTACGAAAATGGCCAGCACGAAGACGATGAAATGCTGCATGAAGCTGGCCGGGGCAACCAGCCCCACCAGCAGCATCAGCGCGCCACCAACACCCAAAAGGGTGAACTGCTGCTTGGTCTGCGCCTTGAAGGCCGCAATCTCCTGCGCCTTTTTCTCTTCCGGGGTCAGTTCCTTGACCTCGGGCTTTTTCTGCGCCGCAATCGCCTGAATCTTGGGCGGTGGCGGCGGGAAGGTAATCTCACCCGCATGGGTCACGGTTGCGCCGCGGATCACGTCATCTTCCATGTTGTGATTGATCTGACCGTCCTTCTCGGGCGTCAGGTCAGTCATCATGTGACGGATGTTGGTTGCATAAAGCGACGAGGATTGTGCCGCCATCCGGCTGGGGAAGTCTGTATAACCGATTATGGTCACGCCATTATCGGTTACGACTTTCTCATCCGGCACAGTGCCTTCGACGTTACCGCCACGCTCGGCTGCAAGGTCGATGATGACCGAACCCGGCTTCATCGCCTTGACCATATCCTCCAGCCACAGCTTGGGCGCCGGACGGTTGGGGATAAGGGCGGTGGTGATCACGATGTCAATCTCGGGCGCAAGTTCGCGGAACTTGGCCAGCTGGGCGTTGCGGAATTCTTCCGACTGGACCGAGGCATAACCGCCTGTGGCCGCGCCATCCTGCTGCTCTTCTTCGAAGTCCAGATAGACGAACTCCGCCCCCATCGATTCGACCTGTTCGGCCACTTCAGGGCGCACGTCGAACGCGTAGGTGATCGCGCCCAGCGACGTGGACGTCCCGATTGCGGCCAGACCGGCCACACCGGCCCCAACGATCAGCACCTTGGCAGGAGGAACTTTACCGGCGGCGGTCACCTGACCGGTGAAGAAACGGCCAAAGTTGTTGCCTGCCTCGATCACGGCGCGATAGCCCGCGATATTTGCCATCGACGACAGCGCGTCCATCTTCTGCGCACGCGAGATGCGTGGCACCATCTCCATGGCGATCACGTTGGCGCCCTTGGATTTGGCCAGCTCCATTCCTTCTTCGTTTCCCGCAGGATTGAAGAACGAAATCAGGGTCTTGCCCTTGGTCAACCGTTTCAGTTCGGCCTCAGTCGGGATCCGAACCTTGGCAATGATATCCGCGGTCTTCCACAGCGACGCTGCGGTCTTGACCACCTCAACGCCTACGGCCTCGTATGCGGCATCCGAAAAACCGGCAGCCGCGCCCGCGCCTTTCTCGATCAGGCACTCATAGCCCAGTTTCTGCAATTGCACGGCCGAGTCGGGCGTCATTGCAACCCGGTTCTCACCGTCCAGTATTTCCTTTGGCGTGCCTATCTTCACTGGCAGTCCCCCTAATTTTTACTCTGTCCGAGCGGGTGGTCGGTATTCTTTGTTAAGCAAAGATGTATCCTGCGCAACATTATTTCGCAAGTGCAGCATTTTTTACGTGACATCACGAAATCAGCCACATTAGATCCAACGCCGCGTCTTGCGTTCGTAGCGTGCGAAATCCGTGCGGAACTGCCGGCGCAGGCGGTCTTCTTCCGGCAGGATAAACCGGCGCTCCAGCACCCAGACGAAGACTGGAACCAAAACCAGTGACAACACGGCGTCAAACCGCAGGATCAAACCCGCAAGAATCAGAACGTCACCGACGTAGATCGGGTTTCGACTGCGTTTGTAGATGCCCGTTTGCACCATCGCGGTCGGTGTCTCATGGGGAATGACGGTTGTTTTGTGGCGGCGAAACTCGACAATGGCTAGAACGGCCATCAGAAGGCCGCCGCCGATTAGAACTCCGCTGAGAAGGTCGGTCAGGCCACTCTCAAGAGACAGACCCAGCGCCATGTATCTGGCTTGCGCCCATGCCAGCGCCGCGAAAGCGATCAACCAAACCGGCGGTACATCTATCCAGCGCATTCCAAGCCCTCATGAGCGACGACAGTGTCGGGTATATGTCGCTTCTGACCGACGTCCTACCGTTTTTCGGCCAGATTGGCAAAAGACCAGTATGTCGCATCGATAGACAGACATGTCAGGATCGGCTACCCCAAATGCAACAAAAGACGACCACACAAGTGAGTGAGCCTTCATGACCGATTTTGCAGCAACCAAAGCCATGTTCGACCTGCCCGAGGGCGTGATTTACCTGGATGGCAACTCTTTGGGCCCGCTGCCTAAAACGGCTGCGTCTCGTGTGCAGAACATGCTGACCGAGGAATGGGGGCAAATGCTGATCACCGGCTGGAACAAGGCCGGTTGGATGGGCCTTCCCACTGGGCTTGGAGATCGAATTGGCCGCCTTATCGGTGCCGAGCCGGGCAGCGTCGTGACCGGCGACACCCTGTCGATCAAGGTTTATCAGGCCGTGTCCTCTGCCCTTGAACTGAACCCGACCCGCAAGGTTGTGCTTTCCGACAATGGGAACTTTCCGTCAGACCTGTACATGGTCGATGGCCTGCTGCGATCCCTTGCGGGCGCATACGAACTGCGCGTCGTCGACCCGCAGGGCGTCGCAGATGCAATCACAGAAGAGGTCGCGGTCCTGATGCTGACCGAAGTGGATTACCGCACGGGCCGGATGCACGACATGAAGGCGCTGACGGAACTGGCCCATGCCAACGGTGTCGTGACGGTTTGGGATCTGGCGCATTCCGCAGGTGCCATCCCCGTTGACCTTGCAGGGTGCAATGCCGATTTCGCAGTCGGGTGCACTTATAAATACCTCAATGGCGGCCCCGGTGCGCCCGCTTTCATTTATGTTGCGCCCCGACTGGCAGATAGTGTGCGCCCGGCCCTGTCCGGCTGGCTGGGGCACGAAGCGCCCTTTGCCTTTGACCTGGACTATCGGCCCGGAAGCGGGATTGAGCGTATGCGCGTTGGAACACCTCCGATCATCCAAATGACCGCACTTTCGGCGGCCATGGATATCTGGGATATGGCCGACATGGCGGATGTGCGCGCCAAATCCATTGAATTGACCGAGCTTTTCATCCGTCGGGTCGAGGCGACCTGCCCCGACTTGCAATTGGACAGTCCGCGTGTTCCCGAGCAGCGTGGCAGTCAGGTTTCATTCCGCTTCAGGGAAGGCTACGCCGCGATGCAAGCACTGATCGCGCGTGGTGTCGTCGGAGATTTCCGCGCACCTGACACAATGCGGTTTGGTTTCACGCCGCTGTATATCGATGAAAGCGATGTCGAGCGTGCAGTCGGGATTCTGGCGGATGTCATGCAGAACAAGCTTTGGGACACGCCAGAGTACAAAACCCGGCAGCGCGTTACCTGATTTCCAGCCCAGCTCCGATCAGGGCAGCCAGCTGTTTGGTGCGCCTTTCAAATTCCTCGGCGTCTGACGCGGTCAGCTTGATCCCCTTCAGCGTGACCGTAAGTGTTTTCGCCGTCTCTTCAGGCGTGTCAAACAGGCGAACGCGGCCAGCATCCTGCTCTCGCCTCAGCCATTCGGCATAAAGCGCGGCAAGTTCCCCTTCGCCCCGCTCGACAATATCGATGGCCATGGATTTGGTTGTGTCCAGCATCTCAATCCCATGCGGCGACGCCAAAATCGCAGCCATACCCTCGGTCTGGGCATGGATCGCCTTCCTGGCAATGTCCGAAACCGAGCCTTCGCCGTTGAACGCCTCGGCCACCGCTACGGTCTTTTCCTCGTAATGCCGTTCGGTCAGCTTGCGAACGATCGCTTCCTTGTTCCTGAAATACAGATAGACCGCTGGCCGCGACATCCCTGCACCGCGCGCAATGTCATCCATCGAGGTCTTGCGGAACCCGTATGCAGAAAAGGCCTGAAAAGCAGATGCTAGGATCGCTTTCTGCCGGGATTCGTCACTCGTATCTTTCATAAGAAAATCTCTGACATTCTTTGTTTAATTTGTCAATTGACAGACTGACACTTTACAACCATTATGTCATCGCCTTCCACAGATACAAAAAGGTGCGCCATGGCGACGGCCCTGAAGATTAACGGAACTCCCCATCAGATCGACCTGCCGGATGATGTCCCCCTGCTTTGGGTTCTGAGGGATGAGGTTGGCCTGACCGGCACCAAGTTCGGCTGTGGCGTCGCCGCTTGCGGGGCCTGTACGGTTCATATCGATGGCGAGGCCGTACGCTCATGCCAGGTGGCGCTGTCGGATGTCTGGGGCGAGGTGACCACAATCGAAGGCGTCGGCACGCCAGAAGCGCTGGCTACGATCCAGCATTCTTGGGCTGATCATCAGGTGGCGCAATGTGGCTATTGCCAGTCGGGCCAGATCATGCAGGCCGCTGCCCTGCTTGCGGAAAACCCTGCGCCCACGGACGCAGAGATCGATGAGGCGATGCAGGGAAACCTGTGCCGCTGTGGCACCTACCCCCGCATCCGGGCCGCGATCCACGACGCAGCATCCAAGTTGAAGGAGGCGTAAGAGATGGCTTCTGTTGGCAAAATTATCCGCCGTACGTTCCTGATCGGCTCAGCCGCAATTGTTGGCGGCGTCGCCTTTGGCGCGTATTATGTCACCCGCCCTGCCCCCAACCCGCTGAAACCGAAAGAAGGTGAAGCGACACTGAACCCCTTCGTGCTGATCGATCAGAATGGCGTCACCCTGTTCGCGCCCCGTGCCGAGATGGGACAGGGCGTGAAAACCACGTGGGCCGCGCTGATCGCCGAAGAACTGGATGTCGATCTGGATCAAATCACCGTCCTGCACGGTCCGGCAGCAACCGCCTATTACAACTCAGCCATGATGGGCGAGGGACTGCCAAACAAGGGCTACGACATCTCGGACTTCCAGCACAACTTAGGTGAAGCACTGGGTGTTCTTGGCAAGGCCCTAAGCCTGCAAGTCACAGGCGGCTCAACCTCGATGAAGGACGGGTTCGAGAGGATGCGGCAAGCCGGCGCTTCGGCCCGTGAAACGCTGAAACGCGCCGCCGCTGATCGGTTGGGGGTCGCGCCCTCGGACCTGAAAACAGCTTCAGGCCATGTCATCGCCCCGAACGGTGACAAGATCGCTTATACCGATCTTGCAGTGGAAGCGTCCGGACTGGAACCCGTCGAGGTACCTTTGCGAGACCCGTCCCAATGGCGTTATCTGGGCCGGACACAACCGCGACTGGACATGATGGGCAAAGTGACAGGCACTGCCGAGTTTGGCATCGATGTTCGCCTGCCCGGTATGAAATTTGCCGCCGTGCGCATGAACCCCAAACTGGGTGGCGCGATGATCAGCTTTGACGACAGTGCGGCAATCTCAATGCCCGGGGTCGAGAAGGTTGTTGATCTGGGCACTGGTGTTGCCGTGATCGCGAACAACACATGGCTGGCCAACCAGGCGGTTGAGGCTGTTGAGATCGACTGGGGCGATGCGCCATATCCACCTGATACGGACGGCATCTTCTCAAAGATTGCCGAGGCGTTTGACGACGCGCCGAACTCGACTATGCGCGACGATGGCGATGTCAGCATGACGCCGGATGGCGCGACCGAGATCACTGCCGAATACCAAGTGCCCTATCTGGCGCACGCCACGATGGAGCCGATGAATGCAACCGCGCTCTATACCGGAGATGCTCTGGAGCTGTGGTGCGGCAATCAGGCCCCGACGCTGATCCGGTTTCGCGCAGCAAACACTGCAAATCTAGACACTGAGGCTGTTCAGATTCACACCACCTATCTGGGGGGTGGGTTTGGCCGCCGGGGTGAGCTGGATTTTGGGGAAATCGCCACCAAGGTCGCGATGGCCGTGCCTGGCATACCGGTCCAGACAACCTGGAGCCGCGAAGAAGACATGCGTCACGACTACTTCCGCCCCGGCGCCATCGCCCGGATGCGCGGCGCTGTTCAGGACGGCAAAGCCGTTCTCATTGACGGCAAGGTTGCGGCACAGTCCTGCACGCAACAGGCGGTTGAGCGTTACACCGGCTTCCCCGGAGGCGGACCCGACAAAGTGCTGGTCGAAGGGTTCTTCAACCAGCCTTACGCCGTGCCAAACTACCGGATGAGCGGCCACGTCGCTGATCTGGCTGTCCCGGTAGGCTTCTGGCGTTCGGTCGGCAACAGCCACAACGGCTTTTTCCACGAGACCTTCATGGACGAATTGGCCCATGCCGCAGGGCGCGACCCGCTGGACTTCCGGCTAGAGCTGATGAGAACCGAACACGCCCCATCTGCCGGATGTCTGGAGGCGGTCAGGGAAATGTCCAACTGGACCGGGAAAACACCTGACGGCGTAGGCCGTGGCGTAGCCTTCACCTACAGCTTCGGCACGCCGGTGGCTCAGGTTATCGAAGTTGTCGACGAAGACGGTGCCATCCGCATTCACAAGGCCTGGATCGCCTGCGACATGGGGATGGCGCTGGACCCGGAAAACGTCAAGGCGCAGATGTTTGGCGGCATGATGTATGGCCTGTCGGCTGCATGTTTCGGCGCGATCACCTTTGCCGACGGGGAAGTCGAGCAGTTCAACTTCCCTGACTATGACGCCCTTCGTATGCATACTGCGCCACAAGTCGAGGTGCGCGTTCTGGAAACCAATCGCCATATGGGCGGCGCTGGTGAGCCCGGCACGCCCCCCTCAATGCCCGCACTGGGCAACGCCCTGTTTGATCTGACCGGCAAACGTGCGCGCAGCCTGCCGCTGGTCAATCAGTTCAACCTGCTGGTCTGATTGCCATTTACCTTCCCCTTCACCGGTCCGTCGCGCACCCGCACGGTCCGGTGCCCAAGTCAGGCTGATTTCTGAACTGCCTGACAGGCAATCCCCGCCGCCCATCCCCGCACAGCCATGCCGAAGGCTTCGAACAAGGGGCGTGAAACCGGGTCGTTGATCGCATCCCATTCGGGATGCCATTGCACGGACAGCGTGAAACCGGGCGCATCCTTGACATAAATTGCCTCGGGCGTTCCGTCCGGCGCATGCCCATCGATCACCACACGCTGTCCGATGCACTTGATCCCCTGCCCGTGCAGCGTGTTGGTCATGACCTCCTGCGCACCAAACAAGTCGTGGAACACACCATTTTTGGTCAGTTTCACAACATGGCGCAGTGCAAATTTTTCCTCAAGTGTACCATCGGGCGGCATCCGGTGGTTCATCCGCCCCGGCAAATCGCGAATTTCCGGATAGAGCGTTCCGCCCATGGCCACGTTGACCTCTTGAAATCCGCGGCAAATACCCAGAAACGGCTGACCCCGGTCCACACAGGCCCGAACCAGCGGCAAGGTGATTGCGTCACGCGCGCGGTCAAACTCTCCATGCGCCTCGGTTGCGGGTTCACCATATTCTTCGGGATGCACATTGGGGCGGCCGCCGGTCAGAAGGAACCCGTCGCAAACCTCCAGCAACTCCTCAACCGATACATAACGGGGATCGGCGGGGATCAGCAGCGGCAAACATCCTGAAACGTTCGCCACAGCGTCAGAGTTCATCGTCCCCCCTGCATGGGTCGGGTATTGATCGTTCATGAGGTATGAGTTGCCGATAATACCAACAACGGGTCGAGACATTCCGCTTTCCTTGTTATTCATCCCCTTGGAAAGGAAGCTAACCGCAGCTTCACAGTCGTGCAAGAATACACCTCCTGCGTGACAGCGCAGGGACGTGTTCAGGGGTGCACAAATTTTCTCCCGACATTTAGTCCAGTCTCGGCACGTTTTCCCAGCACCAAACTTCAAGTTGGGAACATGCGCCAAGTCATTACTTTGACGGAGCTGCTCTCTATGGTCGGATCTATATCTCTCCGTCCAACCCGGCGGCCTCAATTCCCGCCATCGCAACGGCAGCGTCGTTTTCAGACGTGTCGCCGGTAACCCCAACGGCACCAATTACGTCCCCCTTTCGCCCCCGCAGCAAGACCCCGCCCGGAACTGGCACGACCTGCCCGCCATACACACCGTTTACCGCCGCCATGAAGTAGGCTTGCGCCTCGGCCCGCTGCATCTGTGCCGTGCCCGCCATACCCAGCATGACAGAGCCATATGCCTTGCCATGCGCAATCGCAAAGCGGCCCGGTGCGGCATCATCCTCGCGCTCGAACGCGATGACGTGGCCGCCTGCGTCCAGAACAACCACTGAAAGTGGCTTCAGCTCCATCTCGCGGCCTTTCTCAAGTGCTTTGCGGATAATGGTACGGGCTTTGCGAAGGGAAACTTCCATGTGCATTCCTGTGTCTGCATGTCGAAAGAAGAAAAGGGGGGCGGATCGCCCCCTTCGTTTTACGCTGTGGCCGCCTTCAATTCCAGACGGCGCGCGTGCAGGACCGGCTCGGTGTAGCCCGAGGGCTGCACACGACCTTTGAACACAAGGTCACAAGCCGCCTGAAAAGCGATTCCGTTAAAGCCCGGCGCCATCGGGACATAACCCGGATCACTTGCATTCTGGCGATCCACGACAGCCGCCATTTTCTGCATCGCAGCCATCACCTGTGCCTCGTCGACAATGCCATGATGCAACCAGTTGGCCAGTGCCTGAGACGAAATTCGGCAGGTCGCACGGTCTTCCATCAACCCGATGTCATTGATGTCGGGGACTTTGGAACATCCCACGCCCTGATCGACCCAACGCACGACATAGCCCAGAATGCCTTGTGCATTATTCTCGACCTCGCGCGAGATTTCCGCGTCGCCAAGATTGCGCCCCCCCAGCAGGGGAATGGTCAGCAAATCGTCAAGTGTTCCTCGGGCACCCGCCATTGCGATCTCGTCCTGACGGGCCAGTACGTTGACCTTATGGTAATGTGTGGCGTGCAGCGTCGCAGCTGTTGGCGACGGCACCCAGGCGCAGGTCGCACCGGCCAGCGGGTGACCGATTTTGGCCTCAAGCATATCGCCCATCCGGTCCGGCATCGCCCACATGCCTTTGCCGATCTGCGCCTTGCCCTTAAGGCCACAGGCCAAACCGATATCGACATTGCGATCTTCATAAGACGCAATCCAGGGCGTGTTCTTGATGTCGCCCTTGGGCAGCATCGGCCCGGCCTCCATCGAGGTATGAATCTCATCCCCCGTCCGGTCCAGGAAACCGGTGTTGATAAAGGCGACGCGCGATTTCGCGGCGCGAATGCACTCTTTCAGGTTTACCGACGTGCGGCGCTCCTCATCCATGATCCCCAGCTTTACGGTGTTGCGCGGCAGACCCAGAATGTCTTCGACCATGTCGAAAATCTCGACCGCAAAGGCAACCTCTTCCGGCCCGTGCATCTTGGGCTTCACAACATAAACCGACCCTTCGACCGAGTTCCCCCCATCCCGTTGCAGGTCATGCATTGCGATCAGAGTGGTGCAGAGTGCGTCCATCAACCCTTCGCCAATCTCGCGCCCTTCGGCGTCCAGAACGGCCGGGTTCGTCATCAGGTGGCCGACATTCCGCACCAGCATCAGCGACCGGCCTTTCAGGGTCGCCTGCTCACCTGTCGGTGTGGTGAAAGTCAGATCCTCTGCCAGCTTGCGGGTAAACGTGGTGTCGCCCTTGGTGACGTCTTCGGTCAGATCACCCTTCATCAGACCCAGCCAGTTGCCATAGGCAACGACCTTATCCGCCGCATCAACACAAGCGACCGAGTCCTCGCAGTCCATAATCGTTGAAAGAGCGGATTCCAGCCGGACGTCTGCTATACCTGCGGGATCAGAGGCACCGATGGCTCCAGTCGGATCGATCATGATCTGAATATGCAGGCCATTGTTTTTCAGAAGCACAAAAGCCGGCTTGTCTGC
Source organism: Ruegeria sp. AG7 (assembly GCF_056541545.1). Lineage (NCBI taxonomy): Bacteria > Pseudomonadati > Pseudomonadota > Alphaproteobacteria > Rhodobacterales > Roseobacteraceae > Ruegeria > Ruegeria sp. AG7. The sequence continues at coordinate 192,887 of NZ_JBQFYP010000004.1, read as the reverse complement.
CGCGCCACCGAAACCAACAAATTGATCGGGGTTTGCCAGTGCCGGGGAAAGAGCACCTTCTTCGACATGCAGTCCCGACACGTCGGCCCAAGACCCACCAGCCAGAGGTACAGCGTCATCCAGAAAGGCTTTCGCCCATGCAATCACCCGTGCACCGCGCGCCGCATCATACCCACCGCCTGTTGGCAGATCGCCTATCGCATCGGTGCCATAAAGCGCATCATACAGGCTGCCCCATCTCGCATTCGCCGCGTTCAGCGCAAAGCGTGCGTTGGTGATCGGCACAACAAGCTGCGGCCCCGGTGTCAGCGCGATCTCGGGGTCGACATGCGTCGTGTCGATTTGAAACCCGTCGCCTTCCTCGACCAGATAACCGATTTCCTTTAGAAAAGCCTGATAGTCAGTGGGATCAATGCTCTGACCCTTGCGCGCAATATGCCAGCCATCGAGGCGCCCTTGTATTTCGGCCCGCTTGGCCAGAAGCGCGCGGTTTTTCGGCCCCAGTTCAGAAACCAGTCGTGCCAGACCCGCCCAGAAATCCTGCGCCGACACACCCGTACCCGGCAATGCCCGCGTCTCGATAAACTCTGCCAGTATTGGATCGATCTGCAGCCCGCTCAGGGTTTGTCTGCCACTCATCTTCCTGCTCTCCTGCGATTGTGTGCCATTGTATGCGTAAGTGACTTAGGCCGAAAGTTTCCGATAGGCAACTTTCGACTTTGCGTTAGGGTTATTCGGATCGAACGGAAGCTGTTTCAAAAACAACAAGGGAATGGCGGGGGCCAGTTGCAGCTCTGGAACGATGCCCCTAACGTCGCGCCAGACACGAACCGATGCGAGGCCCCCATGCGCGACGCTGCCCCCACCACGATCTTCCTGAAAGACTACACTCCATTTGGTTATCTGCTGGACAGCGTGCACCTGACCTTCGATCTGTCGGCACATGCAACACGGGTCACGTCGCGTATCGCGTTTCGCCCAAACCCCGACGCCTCCGACCGCACCTTTTTCCTGCATGGCGAGGATCTGAACCTGATCCGCGCCTCCATTAACGGAACCGAAGTTTCGCCTGACGTCACGGACAAGGGCCTGACCGCCGATGTCCCCGACGCCCCGTTCATCTGGGAAGCCGAAGTTGAGATCGATCCGGGCAACAACACGGCGTTGGAGGGGCTTTATATGTCGAACGGCATGTATTGCACCCAGTGCGAGGCGGAAGGTTTCCGCAAGATCACGTATTACCCGGATCGCCCCGATGTCATGTCCACCTTTACCGTGCGCATCAATGGTGACCTGCCGGTTCTGCTGTCGAACGGCAACCCTTCGGGCAAAGGCGAAGGATGGGCCGAATGGACCGACCCGTGGCCCAAGCCTGCCTATCTGTTTGCGCTTGTCGCTGGGGATCTTGTGGCCCATCCCGACCGGTTCACCACCAGATCAGGCCGGGATGTGGCGTTGAACCTGTGGGTCCGTCCGGGAGATGAGGGCAAATGCGCCTTCGGTATGGAGGCGCTGAAGAAATCCATGAAATGGGATGAAGACGTCTATGGCCGGGAATACGATCTGGACGTCTTCAACATCGTCGCCGTCGATGACTTCAACATGGGCGCGATGGAAAACAAGGGGCTGAACATCTTTAACTCTTCGGCTGTTCTGGCCAGTCCCGAAACCTCGACCGATGCCAATTTCGAACGGATCGAGGCGATCATCGCGCATGAGTATTTCCACAACTGGACAGGCAACCGCATCACCTGCCGCGACTGGTTTCAGCTGTGTCTGAAAGAAGGTCTGACCGTCTTCCGCGATGCACAGTTCACATCCGACATGCGCTCGGCCCCTGTGAAACGCATCCACGACGCCATCGAACTGCGGGCGCGGCAATTCCCCGAGGATAACGGCCCGCTCTCGCACCCGGTCCGGCCCGACAGCTTTCAGGAGATCAACAATTTCTACACGGCCACCGTTTACGAAAAAGGTGCCGAAGTGATCGGCATGTTGAAACGGCTGGTCGGGGATGAGGCCTATGCAAAGGCGCTGGACCTCTATTTTGACCGTCATGACGGGCAGGCCTGCACGATCGAGGATTGGCTGAAGGTGTTCGAGGACACCACAGGCCGCGACCTGACCCAGTTCAAACGCTGGTACAGCCAGTCGGGCACGCCGCGTTTGACCGTATCTGAAGATTGGGCCGACGGGACCTATACCCTGACGCTGAAACAGCGAACCGATCCCACACCGGGTCAGGCAAAGAAACTGCCCCAGGTGATCCCGGTCGCTGTTGGCCTGCTGGGGCCAAACGGGGATGAGGTCCGCACGACTGAAGTGCTGGAACTGACAGAGGCCGAGCAGAGTTTTCAGTTCACCGGGCTTGCGACAAAACCCACAGCCTCGATCCTGCGCGATTTCTCGGCACCGGTCGTTCTGGAACACGATCATTCAAACGCCGAACGCGCGTTTCTGCTGGCGCATGACACAGATCCGTTCAACCGCTGGCAGGCTGGTAGATCGCTGGCGCAAGACACCTTGCTGCGGATGATCTTGGACGAGGCAACCCCGGACGCCGATTACCTTGACGGGCTATTGGCTGTGCTGCGTGACGACACGCTGGACCCGGCCTATCGCGCCTTGATGCTTGGGCTGCCGACGCAATCCGAACTGGCTGCGGCCTTGCATGAACGCGGCCAGACGCCCGATCCGATGGCAATCTGGTCGGCGGTCGAAACGCTGCGGCAGGCCACGGCACAGCACGTGCAGGATCTGCTGCCCCGCCTGCACAGCGAGGCGTTGGTTGATGGCCCCTACAGCCCGGATGCCGAGCAATCAGGAAAACGCGCCCTTGGCAGCGCGGCACTGGCGCTGACTTCTCGTCTGGACGGAGGGGCAATGGCGGCCACTGTGTATGCCAAAGCGGATAACATGACCCTGCAACTGACCGCCCTGTCCTGCCTGCTGCGCGCCCGCAAGGGCGAGGCGCAGCTGGCCGCCTTCTATGACCAATGGCAGCATGACCGGCTGGTCATGGACAAATGGTTTGGCTTGCAGGTGACCATGGCCGCACCAGAGGCGACACCGGAAACGGCGAAGGCATTGACCGGGCATCCCGACTTCAACTGGAAGAACCCGAACCGGTTCCGCGCTGTTATGGGCGCGCTGGCGATGAACCACGCAGGGTTCCACCAACCGGATGCTGCCGGGTACAGCCTGCTGGCCGATTGGCTGATCCGCCTTGATCCTGTGAACCCGCAAACCACGGCACGGATGTGTTCTGCCTTCCAGACCTGGAAACGGTACGACGCCGGGCGTCAGGACCTGATGCGCGCACAATTGTCCCGCATTGCGGAAACTCCGAACCTGTCGCGCGACACGACGGAAATGGTATCCCGCATTCTTGGCGCATGACACCTTACAGCTTTACCCGTCGCAACAGGAACACGCGAGCAGTGGTCATTCTGGCCAGTGTCTACGCGGCCCTACTGGCGCTGGTCATCCTGTTCGACGCGGCTTGGTGGGTTGTTGGCCTGCTGTCTCTGGCCACCCTCCCAGCGCTATGGGACGTGATCCAGAATACCAGCGCGGGCGTGCAGCTGGACCGGGATGCCGTACGCTGGTTCACGGGCAATCGGCAGGGCGATATCCCAATGCGGGATATCGACCATTTCCGATTTGACACCCGGTGGGACACTTCCGTTCGCGTATCCATCGCCCTGAAATCCGGGAAACGAATCCGGCTGCCAGATGAGTCTCTGCCACCGCATCGGGAGCTGGAAGCCATTCTGAAACAGGCAGGTTTTCGCGTAGACCGTCATCATTTCACTGTTTTCTGAAACACTGCGTGATCTACGGCCGCATTGGACACAAAAAACAAAGTTTATTAAGCAAATCACTTGAATTGAGCCTGATACCTCGCCAGACTTCAGACTCAGTTAAGTGTTTTTACAGTTTTGAGTTTTACCATGTTTCGGTCGTTAAGGGCGTTGTTTGCCCAGCCCATATCCAATCCCACGGACGCCTCAGAAGATCTGTGCGCAACGAAATCTGCGCTGGCCGCTGCCCTGCCTGAACATGGGCAGCTCAACATTCCTGTGGCGACATCGAATTGCGACAATCTGATTGGACATTCTACAATCGAACATGGGCGCTATCTGGCCAGACAGGACCGCTGGACCGAGTTGTCCGAAGAAATGCGTGCAGCGGATCAGGATCGTGCCGCCGTATCGGATGGTATGCCGATTGCCGATCTTTTGGCGTTCGGGGCCAGATCTGACGTGGTTCTGGCTGCGGAACATGCGCTGTCGGACGGCAAGGCCATATCCGATTACGATTTGCTGGGTGGTATTTCGGAACTGGAAGGCGAGTTGTCTGACAATCCTGGTGATCCGATGATCGCTGCCGTTGTGGCGCTGGCCCATATCGATCTGGCCTGGGCCTGGCGCGGGAACGCCACGGACACGGCCTTGCCGCCCTTGCACCGCTCGCGCTGTGCCGCTCATTTCGACCGGGCCGCTGCGATCCTGCCCAAGTGCAAGGCGGATGCGCCGGACAGCCCTCTGATTGCGGCCGCCGGTTGTGCCCTGTTGGCCGGGCAGCGCAAGTCAAACGCCCGCGTTGCCGATGAGTACGAGCACCTGATCACACTGGACCCGCACAATCAGCGTCACATGCGCGCGATGGGCAGCCATCTTTTGCCCCGGTGGTTCGGCAGCTACGCAGAACTGGAATTACAGGCGCTGCGCAATGCCGTCCGGACACAGGATATCTGGGGCGCAGGTGGATATACGTGGGTGCAATTCGATGCCATCGCTTTGGACGAAGAGGCCTGCGCACAGGTCGATGTCGAATATTTCCTTGAAGGATTGCGCGATATCGTCAGTCTGCGCCCTGATCAGCAGATGATCAATATGTTGTCGGCCTATTGTGCAATCACCATTCAGAATGGTCATGGGCTGAACGAAAAGGCAGACAATGTCCGCGCCCAGATGCGCGACACCGCAAACTGGCTGATCCGCGATCACCTGACCGAGCTTCACCCCCTGATCTGGGCCCATGCCGCCAACGGGTTCAACAACTCGGTTCGCATCAACTCGCCCGAGCGGTTTGCTGCGCGCGGTCAGCGCGACGCGCTGCGCGCTATCTCGGATCTGTTCCGGGATGAACTGCGCAGCGGCAAGGATGTAACCTTCACACCGTCTGGTCTGCAGTTTTCCAAGAACTGAACGCGTCAGGATTCCCCCTTGCCCCTAGGCCCTGCCGGGCCTAATACGCAGGCTTAGACTTCTGCGGAAATGAGGCGCGCCATGCTCGACCTGACACACGAAATGCCCAAACCCAAAACCATTGCCGGGGCCAAGCACGATTGGGAACTGGTGATCGGAATGGAGGTGCATGCGCAGGTCTCATCCAATGCCAAGCTGTTCTCGGGCGCGTCCGCCAAATTCGGGGCCGAGCCGAACTCGAACGTGGCCTTCGTGGATGCGGCAATGCCGGGGATGCTGCCGGTGATCAACGAGTTCTGCGTGGAACAGGCGGTGCGCACCGGGCTGGGCTTGAAAGCGGATATCAACCTGAAATCGGCCTTTGACCGCAAGAACTATTTCTATCCTGACCTGCCGCAAGGTTACCAGATTTCCCAGCTTTATCATCCTATTGTGGGCGAAGGCGAAGTGCTGGTCGAGATGGGTGACGGCACTGCGCGCATGGTGCGGATTGAACGTATCCACATGGAGCAGGACGCAGGCAAATCGATCCACGACATGGACCCGCACATGTCCTTTGTCGACCTGAACCGGACCGGTGTCTGCCTAATGGAGATCGTCAGCCGCCCTGATATTCGCGGGCCGGAAGAGGCCGCCGCCTATATCGCCAAACTGCGCCAGATCATGCGCTATCTGGGCACCTGCGATGGCAACATGCAGAACGGCAACCTGCGGGCGGACGTCAACGTCTCGATCTGTTTGCCGGGTGCTTATGAGAAGTATCAGGAAACACAGGACTTTTCGCATCTGGGCACCCGTTGCGAGATCAAGAACATGAACTCGATGCGGTTCATCCAGCAAGCCATTGAAGTCGAAGCCCGCCGCCAGATCGCCATTGTCGAAGCCGGTGGCAAGGTCGAGCAGGAAACCCGTCTGTATGATCCGGACAAGGGCGAAACCCGGTCGATGCGGTCCAAGGAAGAAGCGCATGATTACCGCTATTTCCCCGATCCCGACCTGCTGCCGCTGGAGATCGAACAGGCATGGGTGGACGATATCGCCGCCCATCTGCCAGAGCTGCCTGACGACAAAAAAGCGCGCTTTATCAGTGAGTTCGGCTTGACCGACTATGACGCTTCAGTGCTGACTGCTGAAGTGGAATCGGCGGCCTATTTCGAAGAGGTCGCGCAGGGGCGCAATGGCAAACTGGCCGCGAACTGGGTGATCAACGAGCTGTTCGGACGTCTGAAAAAAGAAGACCACGACATCACGGAATCGCCGGTTTCTCCGGCGCAGCTGGGTGAGATCATCGACCTGATTTCCTCTGATGCTATCTCGGGCAAGATCGCCAAGGATCTGTTTGAAATCGTCTATACCGAAGGCGGTGATCCGGCGCAGATCGTCGAGGATCGCGGAATGAAACAGGTCACCGACACCGGCGCGATCGAGGCCGCTTTGGACGAGATCATCGCGGCCAATCCGGCGCAGGTCGAGAAGGCCAAGGTGAACCCGAAACTGGCGGGGTGGTTCGTGGGTCAGGTGATGAAAGCGACCGGCGGCAAGGCCAACCCGAAGGCCGTTAACGATTTGGTCAGCAAGAAGCTGAGTTCCTGAACCTTACAATTTGTACAAGCCTGCCAGTGGCAATTGTCAGGTTTGTACAATCAGATTTCCACGATTTCTTAAGAAATGGGGTCAGCTCATCGGCTTGACTTCGCCTGTGATTGCACCCTTTCTTCCGACCCAGAGAGGTGAGGTATCATGCAGAACAGATTTGATCAGGAACTCGAAGATCGGCTGGTGCGTTACGCGGCGATCGACAGTCAGAGCGACGAGACCTCGGCGACCACGCCGAGCACACAAATACAGTTCGACATGCTGAACCTGCTGAAGCAGGAACTGACCGAGATCGGCGCCAAGGATGTGACACTGACGGGTGACAGCGTGGTCGTCGCGACCATCCCCGGCACCGCACCCGGCCCGACGGTTGGCTTTCTGGCGCATGTGGATACGGCCCCCCAGTTCAATGCAACGGGCGTCAAGCCGCGGGTGATCAAGGGATATAACGGTGGCGACATTTCCTTTCCGGACAATCCGGATTTGGTGTTGTCCCCGGACGAGAACCCCTATCTGGCCGAGAAGATCGGACATGATCTGATCACGGCGTCGGGTACCACCCTGCTGGGCGCGGATGACAAGGCCGGGGTGTCGATCCTGATGACCATGGCGCGGCATCTGATCGAAAACCCGGATATACCGCACGGCCCTATCCGCATTGCCTTTACCCCAGATGAAGAGATCGGGCGCGGCGTTACCGAACAGCTGCCCAAGGATCTGGGGGCGGATTTCGCCTATACTCTGGACGGTGCCGAAGTGGGCGAGATCGAATATGAGAGCTTCTCGGCCGACCGCGCCGTGATCCGGATCGAAGGGGTATCAATCCACCCCGGACTGGCCAAGGACAAGATGGTGAACGCGACCCATCTGGCGGCGAAGATCGTGCAGACCTTGCCGCAGGCCACCATGACGCCCGAAACAACCGATGGCCGCGACGGGTTCATCCATGTCACCGACATGAGCGGTGGATCGTCCGAGATGGAAATCAAGCTGATCCTGCGCGATTTCGAGATGGAGGGCCTTGAGGCGCAACGTGACATCGTGCGGCAGGTCTGTGCGGCCGTGCAGGCCACGGAACCGCGCGCGACCATCACCTGCGATATCAGCCACCAGTACAGGAACATGCGCTATTGGCTGGAAAACGACATGACACCGGTTGATCTGGCGCGCGACGCCTGCCGCGAGCTGGGGATCGAGCCGCTGTCGGTGCCGATCCGCGGCGGCACCGACGGGTCGCGCCTGACCGAGTTCGGCACCCCCTGCCCCAACCTGTTCACCGGAATGCAGTGCATTCACGGGCCGCTGGAGTGGATTTCGGTGCAGGACATGGCAGTGGCGACCGAGCTGTGCCTGTCGGTTGTGACCAAGGCGGCACAGGCTAACGGCAATAATCAGGGCTGAAAACCGCCGCTCGGGCGACGGCCCTTTCACCCCGGGGTCAGCGTGGTAAGTTGGCGCGAACAGGTATTTAGGAACACTTGATGCAGCTTTTTGAATACAAGGTCGTCCCCGCGCCGCAAAAGGGCGTGAAAGCCAAGGGCGTGAAAACGGCCGAGGGCCGCTTTGCGGTCTCGGTCGAACAGGTTCTGAACCAGATGGCGCAGGACGGCTGGGAATACCAGCGCGCCGAGCTGCTGCCCAGCGAGGAACGCTCGGGCCTGACCGGATCGACCACAAACTGGCGCAATGTGCTGGTGTTCCGGCGGGTCGTGGCCGAGGAAGTCGATGCGTCGGTGATCGGAGAAGTGCCCGAGTTTGACGATACCCCATTGGCCCAACCGATCCCCGGCCCCGGTGTGGTGGCCGCGCCGAAACCAATTTCAGAAGAAGCGAATGAACCGCCTTTGTCGTTGAAAAGCCGGGACCAGGTTGACCAGGACACTGACACCGCCAATGACAAGAAAGACGCCTGAGACGGATCAGGGTTTGACGTGCGGTTACACCTGCAACACGGTGTGCACCGCAGTTTGAGCAGCCCGCCCGCGGGCAGGTTTGGCGCTGCGGGCGCGATATGTGCTTATCAACCCAGCGAAATCTGTGGCATGTTAACCGAAAAACCGGGAGGGACTTTGAAATGGGTATTCGGCAGACACAGGGGCGGGCACGCCTGTATGACAGCATCCTTGATACAGTCGGCGACACGCCCTGTATCCGGATCAACCGGATCGCGCCGGAGCATGTGACCGTTTATGTGAAGTTCGAAGCGTTCAATCCGGCGGGGTCGGTCAAGGACAGGCTGGCGCTGAATATCATCGAGGCGGCAGAACGGGACGGGCGGCTGAAACCCGGTCAGACGGTTGTCGAGGCGACATCGGGCAATACCGGGATCGGGCTTGCTATGGTCTGTGCGGCCAAGGGATATCCGCTGGTCGTGACGATGGCCGAGAGCTTTTCGGTCGAGCGGCGCAAGCTGATGCGCTTTCTGGGCGCGAAGGTTGTTCTGACCCCCAAGGCACAAAAGGGGTTCGGCATGTATACCAAGGCCAAGGAACTGGCCGAGGAAAACGGGTGGTTTCTGGCCAGCCAGTTCGAGACCGCAGCCAATGCCGATATTCACGAGAATACGACCGCACGGGAAATCCTTGCGGATTTCGAAGGCACGCAGTTGGATTACTGGGTCACGGGATATGGCACCGGCGGCACGGTCGCCGGGGTGTCACGAGTGTTGCGCAAGGAGCGGCCCGATACGAAAATCATCCTGACCGAACCGGCAAATGCCGCCATCGTGTCGTCAGGCTATGTGAATACGCGCAACGACGATCACCAGCCCACCGAAAGCCACCCCAATTTCGAGCCGCACCCGATTCAGGGCTGGACGCCGGATTTCATTCCATGGGTCCTTCAGGAAGCCATCGACAACGCCTATTACGACCAACTGATCCCTGTTCCGGGGCCGCAAGGGATTGAATGGGCGCGCCGCCTTGCCTCGGAAGAGGGGATATTGACCGGGATCTCGGGCGGGTCGACCTTTGCGGTGGCCATGAATCTGGCGGAAACCGCGGCGCCGGGATCCGTCATGCTGGTGATGCTGCCGGATACGGGCGAGCGTTACCTGTCGACGCCTCTGTTCGAGGGGATCGAAGACGTCATGACGGATGAGGAATATGCGATCTCGGCCTCGACCCCGTCGGCGCAGATGAGCGCGGAATAGGGCGCAGCGTCAGGTTCCGATATCCAGCGCCAGCGCGTGGATGCGGGGCACGATATCGCCCAGCGCCTTGTGCACGGCCCGGTGGCGGGCGACGCGGGATTGACCGGCGAATGCGGCGGCGCGGATGCGGACGTTGAAATGGCTTTCGCCGCCTTCCCTGTGACCTGCATGGCCGCGATGGCTTTCGCTGTCGTCGATCACGTCAAGTTCATGCGGGTCAAAGGCGGCTTGCAGGCGGGTTCGGATTTCGTCGGTCACACTCATTTTTTTGCTCAGCGGCAAAATTTTTGCCGCCCCCCTCTTCTACTTTCGGCTGCTTAGACTAAACTGCTGCCTCCGAGTCGAAAAGATGCGTTCGTGAGGATAGAGCATGGCGAAATCAGACCCCTTCGGATTCGATATGTCCGTTTCCAGCGCCAAGAAAAAGAACCCGCGTGGGCGCCGGGGCATGTCAGGCGCGTCCGAGACCTCGGTCCGGATCTGCGATCACGACGGGTGTGACGAGCCGGGCAAGTTCCGCGCGCCAAAGGCACCGGATGTTCTGGATGACTATTTCTGGTTCTGCCAGCAGCACGTGCGCGAGTATAACCAGAAGTGGAACTTCTTCGATGGCACCACTGAGGCCGAGCTGAACGCGCAACGCTCGAAGGACAAGGTTTGGGAACGTGAGACCAAGCCGATGGGAGACCCGGAGGCGCGCGCCTGGGCCCGTCTGGGCATTGAGGACCCGCATCAGGTTCTGGGCGCCAACAGCACGCAGAACAAGGGGCGCACCTCGGGTGGTGGCGGACGTCGCCTGCCCCCCACTGAACGCCGTGCAATCGAGATTCTGGAAGCCCATGACAGCTGGTCCAAAACCGAAGTGCGCAAGGCGTACAAGAAGCTGATCAAGGTGCTGCATCCGGACATGAACGGCGGCGACCGGTCGCAGGAAGAGCAGTTGCAAGAGGTCGTCTGGGCCTGGGACCAGATCAAGGACAGCCGGAATTTCAAGTAGGGCCGCCGTCAGTCGCCAGCTGTTTACACAGTTTGAACGGATTGTGAGGATGCTGTCTGGAAACCTGTTTCAATTCCCGCAATAGTAGTGGGAATTGAAACAGTGCTTTTCCCGGAGCAACCGCTGTGCGTATGCCTTTCTTTTTGTTGCTTGCCTCACTTTGCGGGCTGGTCGTGGCGCAGTTCTATCCAACCGAGATGGACTGGCTGTTCCTTTTGGCCCTGCTTTGTGTGTTCGCCAGTACGATCCTTCTGATCCGGGCCTGGTTCGGCTGGCGCAGGGCCAACACATGGATCATCGTGGACGGGTCGAACGTGATGCACTGGAAAGACGGCGCACCGGATCTGGCAACGTTGCGGCAGGTTCTGGCCAGCCTGAAGCAAGCCGGGTTCAAACCGGGCGTCGTGTTCGATGCGAACGTCGGGTACAAGGTCGAAGGGGAATACATGAACGACCGGGCGCTGAGCCGCGCCCTGGGCTTGCGGGCCAAGCGGGTCATGGTCGCGCCCAAAGGCACGCCGGCAGATCCGTTGATCTTGCAGGCGGCGCGGGACAGCAAGGCACGTATCGTTACAAATGACATGTTCCGGGACTGGGAGGACGAGTTTCCGGATGTGTTGAAAGCGGATCGTCTTGTGAAAGGCGGTTTTCGCAAGGATGAGCTTTGGTTTTCGCTTTGACCACGCGACCATAGCTTTACGCATCGATCCGGGTTTCGTAGCGTTCAGGGATGACACTGACGTGGCCTTGCCCCGACAGAACAGTTTGTGGATGCAAGGACCGTGGCACGCAAAGAGCAGAAACCGCCAAACGCGAAGATCCCGCCGGATCATCCGTTTTCTGACATCGTCAGCGATGCGTACAGGGTTTTCGCCTATCCAAAGCCGAGCAGTATCGAGGTTTGCGAAGGCTGCTGCATGGACGCCGATATTGAGGCGGACTTCTTCACGCCGTCCATTGCCGAGCTGCCCCTGCATTACGTTCAGGATTGGTTCTTCGCCGCTTGTGATCCCGCGGGGATAGCCCGCGAAACATGGGGGTACCTGCTGCCCCGGATCCTAGAGATTCTGTCCGTGGACGAAGACCCAGCCAGTGTTGGGCTGGAGGTGAGCCTGAACCGGTTTGAAACCGGTAACCCGGATAACTGGTCACCCGAGGAGTGGCAGATTCTGGACCGGTTCCAGCGCGCGTATCTGAAACGCGAGATGGCACGGGAACGCGGCTGTCTGGACGATACGCTTTGCATGTTCGCCCTGGCAGGGTGGCCGCTGGAGTCGCTGTTCGAACAGGTCGCCGCAAGCCCGGATACCGAATTGGTGCTGCGCCTGTGGCGCGATTGGTGTGCATATTGTATTCCGGGGCGGGACTCGATCTGGATCACCGCGTTCTGGAACAGCCCGGGCAATACGCGAGCCTTTGAGTTTTACACCTCGGAAGCGATGCACGACAGGATGACCCGCATTGCGTTCGCCGAGGACACTCCGGAGGATATCGCGGAAAAGGCGCTGGCCGTGGCCAGTGTTATCGAGACCCATGCCGATTGGGGCATAGGCGGGTTGAACGGCCCATAATGCCCGTGCCATGCGCGAATGATGTTGGGTCGATGTCCCGGAGGATGAAGGCGTCAAACCTTGTTCGGTTGATCCCCGATTAGCAACTTCTGCACTTATGCAGTTAACAGCGGGGCGTGATCCGGGCGCGCACCAACAGCGGCGCCACGATTTCCGTTATGTGGGCCTAGTCTGCGAACATGTCTCGCAACGCGCGTGCCTCGCGCCCGGTCAGGCAGCTTAGGCACGTTTGGGGGTGCGGTCCTGCGTCTGAAAGTAACCCCGGAAAGAGCGCGCGCAGTTCCTCGACATCGTCGCGATGCAGTGATTTCAGCGCCATATCGCCCGGAAACAGGCTTTCGCTTTGCAGGCCGTGCGAGGTGAGGATCACATGTTCGGCGCAGGCGATGTGGTAATATGTCACCGCATCGCCCGTCGTCACCTGCCGGATGGTATCATCGTTGACCAGATGAATGGCCGCGCAGAACACGCTTGGTGCGCCAAAATATAGCTCGGCCCGCCAGCCCCCCAGCACGACCCGGTGTTGCGGAGAAAGGTAAAGATCCCTGTCCGGCAGGCCCTTGCCCATCGCATCGCGCCGGATGCAAACCGGGTTGAATTGGGGCCGGACGCGCAGGATTTGCGCGCTGAGCGTTCGTTTGCCGATCCATTCGATGGGCAGCGTGGTCCCACCGGCCACGCAAACCCGATCGCCCACGGCCAGATCTTCGACCGGGCGCGGGCCGCAATCCGTTTCGATCAGGGTGCCCGAGACAAAACAGGGTGGATCGGTCGGGTTCAGATCAACCGGGGTGATCTTCCAGTTGCCTGTGGTCATCGGGCCTGTTGGGTTATTGGCATCCCAGGCGTAGATCTGCCCGCCGACCTGAATGAACTCTCCGGATTCCCCGGTTCCGCGATAGTTTCCCTGGCCAAGATAGGTGTAGGGCTGGAAGGTCGTGCCCCCATCAAACGACACCATCGAACCGCTGATGATCGCGGGTTGTGTCGTGTTCTGGACGATGAGATCGTTCTGGCCCGTCGTATTGACGGTGTGGAGAAGAGCGTTAAATGCCACCGGGAGTCACCGCAGCTTTGCAGGCAATTTCTAACGTCTGCCTGTCATTCGACACGGAGCGACACCCCGGTAAGGCCTGCGCTTGGCATTCCTGCTTCACCAACACCCGATCACTTACAAAACGCCCCATAAGACCATATTATATGCCTGATAAGGTCATCCTCTACAACATGTAGATTGTTGAATACCTACCTGCGTGCAGCCTTTCGGACACATGGTTTGGCGGGTGCGTCCGAATGGCAGCACTGTCATTGTTGATGAACGCGGCTTGATCTGCGTCTTGTACCCATCGCGACCAAGGATCGTCTGCGCGTCAATAGGGCCAGTTTGAAAGAAAAACCTGCTCACCTTTCGGAGCGGGCCGCTTTCCCTTGCCCTTGTCCGCAATATGTTGCACCACACACGGGTTCAAACCCGGTGAGCGGGGCAAAGGATAAGGACAAGGCGCATGGCTGACGGATCGATCGATGTAAACGCAAAACCCACCGAAGATATCTCGGTCCGTGACGTATTTGGCATTGATACGGACATGAAGGTCAAAGGGTTTGCCGAAGCCACCGACCGTGTGCCCGTGATCGACCCGACCTACAAGTTTGACCCCGAGACGACATTGGCGATCCTGGCGGGCTTTGCCCATAATCGCAGGGTGATGATTCAGGGCTATCACGGCACCGGCAAATCGACCCATATCGAGCAGGTCGCCGCCCGTCTGAACTGGCCCGCTGTGCGCGTGAACCTGGACAGCCACATCAGCCGGATTGACCTGATCGGCAAGGACGCAATCAAACTGCGCGATGGCAAGCAGGTGACCGAGTTCCACGAAGGCATCCTGCCCTGGGCCCTGCGCAACCCCGTGGCCATCGTGTTCGACGAATATGACGCGGGCCGCGCCGACGTGATGTTCGTGATCCAGCGGGTGCTGGAACATGATGGCAAACTGACCCTGCTGGACCAGAACGAGATCATCACGCCGAACCCGTGTTTCCGCCTGTTTGCCACTGCAAACACCGTGGGTCTGGGCGATACCACTGGTCTGTATCACGGCACGCAGCAGATCAACCAGGCACAGATGGACCGCTGGTCGCTGGTCTCGACCCTGAACTATCTGAGCCATGATGCCGAGACGATGATCGTGCTGTCGAAGGCGCCGCATTACAACACCGCCGAGGGCCGCAAGACCGTCAGCCAGATGGTCACCGTGGCCGATCTGACCCGGACCGCCTTCATGAATGGCGACCTGTCCACCGTCATGAGCCCGCGGACCGTGATCAACTGGGCGCAGAATGCCGAGATCTTCCGCAACGTGGGTTATGCTTTCCGCCTGTCGTTCCTGAACAAGTGCGACGAGTTGGAACGTCAGACCGTTGCCGAGTTCTATCAGCGCTGCTTTGACGAGGAATTGCCGGAAAGCGCGGCGAGTGCGAGCTTGGGCTAAGCGCCCGGATTGCGCCCGTTCCGGGCGCAATGCCTCCGGCGGGGATATTTTTGGCCAGATGAAGTCGGATCCGTTATTGTTTTCCGCGCCGGGCAGGTCACTTTGATGAGGGCTTAAGGACATGGCACAGAAGAACGACAACCCTGCCGATCCCTTCAAGAAGGCCTTGGCCGAGGCCACCAAGGTCATGGCCAACGACCCTGAGCTGAACATTTCATACACCGTCGATCCGTCGGGCTTGTCGGGCGAGTCGATGCGGCTGCCGCAGGTGTCTCGGCGTATGACGCGGGAAGAGGTTCTACTGGCGCGCGGCACGGCGGATGCTTTGGCGTTGCAGCGCCGGTATCATGATGATGCAACCCATGCGCGCTATGCGCCTCCGGGGGATATGGCGCGGGACTTGTACGAGGCGATGGAGACGGCGCGTTGCGAGGCGATGGGTGCGCGGGATATGCCCGGCACTGCCAGCAACATAGACGTCAAGATCGGGCATGAGGCGATCCGGCGCGGCTATGACCAGTGCAAGCAGCCTGCCGATGCGCCCTTGTCGGTGGCGGCGGGCTATCTGATCCGGCATCTGGCCACCGGGCGCGATCTGCCGCCTGCGGCCGAGAACATCATGAACCTGTGGCGCGGGTTTATCGAGGAACAGGCCGGTGGCGTGTTGGAGAACCTTGATGACGTGCTGTCGGATCAGGCGGAGTTTGCCAAGTTCGCGCGGCAGATGATCAAGGATCTGGGCTATGGCGATCAGCTGGGCGATGACCCCGACGAGCTGGACGACGATCAGGAAGATCAGGCCGAGGACGACGCCGAGGAACAGCCCGATCCTGACAGCACCGGTCAGGATGATCAGGACGATCAGGACGCGGATGCGACCCCTGAGCAGACACAGGAAGAGCAGCAGGATCAATCTCAGGCGCAGGTCTCGATGGATGAGATGGCCGAGGATGAGCTGGGTGACGAGGCCGAGATGCCGGATGGCGAAGCGCCGCTGGAACCGCCTGCCCCGCCGCCCGCATCCGAGGCCGATCCTGATTACAAGGTCTATCTGAGCACGCATGATGAAGAGATTGCGGCCGAAGATCTGGCCGAGCCTGCGGAACTGGAACGGCTGCGGGCCTATCTGGATCAGCAGCTTGAACCTTTGAAAGGGGCGGTCAGCCGTCTGGCCAACAAGTTGCAGCGCCGATTGCAGGCGCAACAGAACCGCAGTTGGGAATTCGACCGCGAGGAAGGCATTCTGGATGCGGGCCGTCTGGCGCGCGTTGTGGCAAACCCCACCACACCGCTGAGTTTCAAGGTCGAGAAGGATACCGAGTTCCGCGATACGGTGGTGACGCTGTTGCTGGACAATTCGGGGTCGATGCGGGGGCGTCCGATCTCGATCGCGGCCATTTGTGCCGATGTTCTGGCGCGGACGCTGGAGCGCTGCAATGTGAAGGTCGAGATTCTGGGCTTTACCACGCGGGCGTGGAAAGGCGGACAGGCGCGCGAGGCATGGCTGAACGATGGCCGCCCGCAGCAACCCGGCCGCCTGAACGACCTGCGCCATATCATCTATAAGGGCGCCGATGCCCCGTGGCGGCGGGCGCGGCCCAATCTGGGTCTGATGATGAAAGAGGGCCTGCTGAAGGAAAACATCGACGGTGAGGCGCTGGAATGGGCGCATCGCCGGATGATCGCGCGGCGCGAGCAGCGCAAGATTCTGATGGTGATTTCGGATGGAGCTCCGGTTGATGATTCAACCTTGAGCGTGAACCCCGCCAACTATCTGGAAAAGCACCTGCGCGATGTGATTGCCATGGTGGAAAAGCGCAAGATGGTCGAGCTGCTGGCGATTGGTATCGGTCATGATGTGACCCGGTATTACGACCGTGCGGTGACGATCACCGATGTGGAACAGCTGGCTGGTGCGATGACGGAACAACTGGCGGCTTTGTTCGACAGTGATCCACGCGCGCGGGCGCGGGTGATGGGGATGAAAAAGGTCGGCTAGGCTGGCCTTGCCTCCGGCGGGAGTATTTCCCAAAAGATGAAAAGGCGGCGATATCGACCGCCCGGCTGAGGGAGGAGTAGTATGTTCCAGTCCTTTGAGGTGACCGCGCGGCCCGAGCAGGGGCCGCCGCGTCTGGCTGCGTTGCGCGCTGAGTTGGTGCACGAAGGGTTGGACGGGTTTCTGATCCCACGGTCGGATGCGCACCAGGGCGAGTATGTGGCCCCACGGGATGAGCGTCTGGCCTGGTTGACCGGGTTTACGGGATCGGCCGGGTTCTGTGCTGCGCTGACCGACATGGCTGGTGTGTTCATCGACGGGCGGTATCGCACGCAGGTCAAGGCACAGGTCGCGGATGTGTTCACGCCGGTGCCGTGGCCTGACGTGAGCCTGAGTGCATGGCTGAAAGAGCAGTTGCCCGGTGGAGGCAAGGTCGGTTTCGACCCATGGCTGCACGCGGCAGGGCAAATCTCGGCCGCGCTTGACGAGCTTGAGGGCACAGGCGTCGAACTGGTGCGGTGCGACAATCTGGTGGACCGGATCTGGGCAGACCAGCCTGAACCGCCGATGCAGGCCGTCAAGGCGCATCCGATCGAGTTTGCGGGTGAAACCGCTGACAGCAAGATTGCCAGACTGGCCGCAGACCTGCGGCGGGCCGGGCGAAAGGCCGCAGTAATCACATTGCCGGATTCGATCATGTGGCTGCTGAACATCCGGGGATCGGATATCGCTTACAACCCCGTGGCCCACGGGTTTGCGATCCTGCATGACGACGGCAGGGTCGATCTGTTCATGTCTGCGGCAAAACTGTTGGACGTGCAGGATCATCTGGACCCGAAGGTAACGGTGCGCAACCCTGCGGAGTTTCTGGATGCGGTGGCAGCGCTGGACGGTGCGGTGCAGGTGGATCTGAGCACGGTGCCGCAGATCGTGGCAGACGCGTTGGGCGATGCCATGGTGGATGGCGGCGACCCCTGTGCCCTGCCCAAGGCCTGCAAGAACCCGGCCGAAATCGCGGGCAGCGCCGAGGCGCATTTGCGCGATGCGGTGGCGGTGGTCGAAACTCTGTGCTGGCTGGACGCACAGCCCCCCGGCAGCCTGTCCGAGACACAGGTGGTCACGCGGCTGGAAGAAAACCGCCGCAGGGACAATGTGTTGCAGGATACCTCGTTCGATACCATTGCCGGGACAGGCCCGAACGGCGCGATCATGCATTACCGCGTGACGGACGAGACCGACAGCCGGTTGCAGGACGGTCATCTGCTGGTGCTGGACAGTGGCGGGCAATATCTGGATGGCACCACCGATATCACGCGGACGCTTGCCATCGGCACTGTCGGGGCGGAGGAAAAGACCTGCTTCACCCGCGTGCTGAAGGGCATGATTGCCATGTCGATGCTGCGCTGGCCCGCAGGGCTGGCCGGGCGCGATATCGAATGCGTGGCCCGCACGCCGCTATGGGCGGCCGGGCAGGATTTCAACCATGGTGTCGGACACGGCGTCGGGGCCTATCTGAGCGTGCATGAAGGGCCGCAGCGCCTGTCGAAGGTCAGCCATGTCCCCTTGCAACCCGGCATGATCCTGTCGAATGAGCCGGGATATTACCGCGAGGGCGCTTTTGGCATCCGCATTGAAAACCTAGTGGTGGTGGAAGAGGCCCCGGCCCTGCCCGGGGGCGATGCGGAACGCGCGATGCTGTGCTGGCGCACCCTGACATTTGTGCCAATTGACCGCAGGCTGATCATGGTTGATATGTTGACGCCTGACGAACGCGGCTGGCTGAACGCCTATCATCGCGACGTCGCGGAAAAAATCCGCCCAAGGCTGGGACATGACGCGCAACTGTGGTTGGATGCCGCAACTGCGCCGATCTGACACCCGCCTGTTACATAGAACGGGCAGAGGAGAGGCCCCAATACGTCGACGGAAGGAATAGAAATGACTGAGATCACGATCCAAAAAGCACCGGGCAAATGGACTGTCCGTTCGGGCGGTGCGATTCTGGGCGAAACGAGCAACGCGCTGGAACTGCACGAAGGCGACAAAGCTCCGGTGATTTACTTTCCGCGCGGCGATGTTGCGATGGCGTTTCTGGATCAGACCGACAAGGTGACGCATTGCGCCGGCAAGGGCGACGCGACGCATTTTTCCATCGTCAACAAATCCTCGGTGACCGAAAACGCGGTCTGGAGCTATGAAGACCCGATTTCCACCGTGGCCGAGATCAAGGGATACCTGGCGTTTTATCCGGTGGACTCGGTGAAGGTGGAGCAGATTTAGAGGCGCCGGACAGGGTTTCAGCGGAGGCTTCGGGAACGCTTGTCCCGGTCGCGGGCCCCTTACGAATGTTCCTCGGCCGCGGTGGCTGCAAGGGCCCGGTTGTAAGCCTTGAGCGCGTCGACATGGTAGAGCGCGCCAACCGGTGTCTCGGACCCGTCCTGTTCCAGAACGATAACCGGAATGCAGGGAATGTCGTCGCGGTCGAAATAGGGCATCGCGGCCTCAAGCGTGGCGCTGGCCTGAATGCACAGGCCCTGTTTGATCAGGGCTTGCGCCTCGTCCGCAGTGATCGACCGTTGATCCCCAAGCGGACGCATCACCGCCCCGGCGCGCAGCATCGCCAGCAGATAGGCCTGCGGCCCGGCGGCCAGGTGGACATCGCGGCGTTCCAGCTGGGTCAGGAAGAATGACCGGTCCACAAGGCGCGACGCCAACGCGGTGGATATGGATACAGTCACCATCACGGCAAGGCCGATCTGCCAGTCTCCGGTCAGTTCAAATACGATCAGAGTGGTCGAGATGGGCGCGCCCAGCACCGCAGCAGCCACAGCGCCCATTCCGGCAAAGGCATAAAGCGTATGCGTGCCGGACACATCCGGCAGCAGCCCAGTGGCGATCAGTCCGAACGCCAGCCCGGTCAATGCGCCGATCATCAGGGACGGTGAAAACACCCCGCCCCCCATGCGCCCGCCCATGGTGATCGCCACAGCCACTGTCTTAGTCACCGCAAACAGGATCGCGGTTGTCAAAACCAGATCACCGGTCAGGGCGCGGATCGTGGTTTGGTAGCCGACACCGATGATATGCGGGAACCAGATTGCCATCAGCCCCAGCATCGCGCCGGACACGGCCGGGCGCAGCCAGCCCGGAATGGACAGGCGGTTCTGGATATGGCTGCCGATATCATCAGCAAAGAAGATCGACCGCATCAGCAGCAGCGCGACAAAGCCGCAGATCAGGCCGAGGATCAGGAAGGCGGGAAGTTCGACATAGAATTGCAGCGAACCGGGCGTTTCCAGCGTGAACTCGGTAACGTCGCCATATTCCAACCGGTTGATCACCGTTCCGGCGACCGAGGCGATGACGATCGGGGCAAAGGCATGCACGGCGAAGTGGCGCAGCACGACCTCGAGCGCGAACAGGGCCCCGGCGATGGGGGCGTTGAAGCTGGCTGATACGGCGGCGGCGACAGCACAGCCCAGCAGGTCACGGCCCGTGATCCCGTCGGCATGGATGCGGTTGCTGACCCAGGTGGAGATGACCCCTGCCATATGCACCACGGGGCCTTCGCGGCCCGTTGACCCACCGGAACTGAGCGTGATCAGCGAGGCAAAGAACGAGGCAATTCCGGCCTTGACCTCGACCCGCCCGTCGGTGATGGCCGACCCTTCGATCACATCAGCGACGGACCTCACGCGCCCGTCATTGGTGAACCGGTTCAGGATCAGGCCCACGACCAGCCCACCGATGATCGGGATGATCAGGATCATGAACCACGGCAGTTTCTCGGCATGGCTGTGCAGCAGCAGAACGTCATCGGTGTCATAGAGATAGGCCTGCAACGCGCGGATGGCCTTGCGGAATCCAAGCGCCATGAAACCGGCAGCGATACCGATGACCAGCGCGATGAACCAGAACTGTATCTGGCTTGGTCCCCGGCGCAGCATCACCCGCCACGCATCCCTGATCGCGGCCAGAGCCTGATTGAGCTGGTTGCGCAGAACGGTGCGGGTCGACTGGGTCATTGGCCCTCGGGGATCATCACGTAACCCTTAGTAAGCCACGGAGCATCCTAATAAAAGTGAGATAGCGACAGTGTGAAGCCAATTCGTGCCACGGGTGCATCAGGCTTGCAGCAGAGCCCGGGCGGCGGCGCGGGCCTCGTCCGTGATGGTGTCGCCCGCTACCATGCGCGCAATCTCGTCCACCCGGTCGGATTGGGCCAGAGGGATGACGGTGGACAGGGTTTGCCCGTCCGTGACCTGTTTCTGCACCCGCCAGTGATGCGCCGCACGCGCGGCGACCTGCGGAGAATGGGTGACAACCAGCACCTGCCCGCCCTGCGCCAATGACGCGAGCCTGCGACCGACCGCATCGGCAGTGGCCCCGCCAACGCCGCGATCAATCTCGTCAAAGATCATCGTGCGGGCGCTGTCATCGCCCGACAGGCACACTTTGAGCGCCAGCAGGAAGCGGCTGAGTTCACCCCCCGAGGCGATCTTGTTCAGCGGCCCCGCAGGCGCGCCCGGGTTGGTGGCCACGGTAAAGGCCACCGCGTCGGTCCCTTCGGGGCCGGGTTCAGCCGGGGTGAGTTCGGTCCGGAACACCGCGCGTTCCATTTTGAGCGGAGCCAGTTCCGCCATGACGGCAGCGTCCAGCCGCCCGGCAGCCGCCGTGCGGGCCGCGCTTAGGTCGGCGGCGGCAGTGTCATAAGCCTTTCGTGCCGCGTCCACGGCGGCACGCCTGTCCGCCAGGTCGGCATCGCCTGCTTCCAACTGGTTGAGGCGGGTGCGCAGAGTGTCGGCAAACGCGCCCAGGTCATCCGGGGCCACGTCATGTTTGCGGGCCAGTGCGCGGATGGCAAACAGGCGTTCTTCGGCCTGTTCCAGTTCCGACGGGTTGAAGTCCAGCGCCTGAAGGCAGGCGTTCACGCCATCCTGCGCCTCGCCCAGTTCAATCATCGCGCGCCCCAGCGCGGCAATCGGTTCGTCCAGCTGACCACCTGCGTTGCCAGACACGCCTTCCAGCCAGCGGATAGCGTCGGACATCGCCCCTTCGGCACCGTCCCCGGTCAGCATGGCATAGGCGCGGGCGACATCATCGCGGATACGCTCGGCCCCCTGCATCATGCGGCGGCGGGCATCAAGTTCGGCATCCTCACCGGGCTGAGGATCAAGCTGGTCCAGCTCGGAAACCGCGTGGCGCAGGAAATCTTCCTCACTTCGGACGGCCGCCAGCGCGGCCTCTGTCTCGGCCAGTGCCTTGCGGGCGCGTGACATGTCGGCCCAGGCCGCACGAACGGATGTCAGCCGGTCCGAGACCCCGGCGAAATCGTCCAGCATGGCCCGGTGGCCGCGCGGGTTCAGCAACCCGCGGTCATCATGCTGGCCGTGCAGTTCGATCAGGGTTTCCGACAGTGCGCGCAGCACATCGCCCGAGCAGCGACGGTCATTGACCCAAGCGGTCTTGCGCCCTTCGGCGGTGTTGATCCGGCGCAGGATCAGCTCATCCCCGCCCGGCAAGCCCGCCTCGGCCAGTATCGCATGTGCGGGATGATCGGCGGAAAGCTCGAACTCGGCCACAACCTCGCCCTGTGCCGCACCCTGCCGTACCAGTTCCGCACGCCCGCGCCAGCCCAGAACAAAGCCCAGCGAATCCAGAAGGATAGACTTTCCCGCGCCGGTTTCACCGGTCAACGCATTCAGGCCCGGCTGAAAACTGAGTTCCAGCCGGTCGATGATCAGCATGTCGCGGATATCAAGGGCGCGCAGCATCGGGTCTTCAGCGTCCCAAGCCTAATGCCATGGCGATTACAACCACTCACCCTTGATGGTCTGACGATAGATCGTGCTGAGCCAGTTGTTGCCACGGCTCTTGAGCTGAAGCCCGCGTGAGGTCAGCAGCTTGTACGCATCGTCATACCATTCCGAGGATTGGTAGTTGTAGCCAAGGATGGCACCTGCGGTTTGCGCCTCATCCAGCAGGCCGAGGGAAAGATAAGCCTCGACCAAACGATAAAGCGCTTCGGCGGTGTGGGACGTGGTCTGGAAATCCTCGACCACGACGCGGAAGCGGTTGATGGCCGCGGCAAAGTGATCCTGACGCAGGTAATAGCGCCCGATCTCCATCTCTTTGCCGGCCAGGTGGTCAAAGGCCAGATCGAATTTCAACACTGCCGAGGTGGCATATTCGCTGTCGGGATAAACCTCGATCACGGTGCGCAGCGATTGCAGCGCCTGAAAGGTCAGCCCCTGATCGCGCCCGACCTCGTCAATCTGGTCGTAATAGCTGAGCGCCAGCAGATACTGGGCATAGGCCGCGTCTTCGTCCGTTGGATAGAAGTCGATATACCGCTGGGCCGCGGCCCGGCTTTCTTCGTAGTTCTTGTCGGAATGGAAAGAGAACGCCTGCATGATCAGCGCACGCTTGGCCCAGTCGGAATAGGGATACAGACGCTCGACCTCGGAGAAATACCAGGCCGCGTCATCCGAGCGATTCTGCGACAGTTCGTATTCGCCACGGGTGTAGATCTGTTCCGGTGTGAACCCTTCCAGATTCTGATCCCGGTCCGCGCCCTTGTTGCCAAAAAGGCCGCCTGCGTTTCCACATGCCGTCAAAACTGCTGCCAGAAGAACCGCGCCTGCGAATCTGACTGCCGCTTTGCTGCCAACCATACCGCCCATCCTTGTCGTCTTACTTAATGGGGTTCGCCCCGAATTGAGCCATGGTCTAGCACAGAATATTCCGGTGCAAAACGCCTTATGCAACATCTGGCGCAAATGTCGTCAGAGTTGATCTGATCAGGCGACTTCGGGAATTTCGTTTACGATCAAGCCCTGCCCGGGCAGGCGTGCGGCCTGTTCCGGCGTGCACAGAACCGGGCGCACCGCGCCGGGCGTTTCAAACAGATTGCGCAGCAATGTGTTGGTCAGCGAATGACCCGACTTGTCGCCCGTGAAACGGCCCAGAATCGGCCCGCCTGCCAGATAGAGGTCACCCAGAGCATCCAGCATCTTGTGGCGCACGGCTTCGTCGACGCGGCGGAACCCGCCGGGCGTCAGAACCTCGCTGCCCTGCACGACCACGGCGTTATCCAGAGTACCGCCCAGGGCCAGCCCGTGTTCGCGCATGGCTTCAACATCAATGCGGCGGCAGAAGGTGCGGCAATCGCTGAGTTCGCGCGCGAACGACCCGTTGCGCATATCCAGCGTCTTGGTCTGGCTGCCGATTGCGCTGTCTTTGAAATCGATGTGGAAATCGATGATCAGCCCATCCGCAGGTGCGATGCTTGCGCTGGCCCCTTCACGCGATGCGGTGACGGTCTTCAGCACCTCATAGGCCAGCACCGGGCTGGCCTGACGGCGCACGCCTCGGGCCATGATGCCGCGTACGAAATCGATCGAAGACCCGTCCATGATCGGAACTTCGGGGCCGTCGATTTCAATCAGTGCGTTGTGAACGCCGCACCCGGCCAAAGCTGCCATGATATGTTCGATGGTGGATACCGACACCCCGGCATCATTCACCAGACGGGTGCAAAGCGGGGTCCGTTCGACCACGTGATAGATCGCCGGGATCATCGCATCGCCCAGATGGATATCCGTCCGTTTGAACCAGATGCCATGACCAGCTGCTGCCGGTTTCAGGATCATGGTCGCAGGCTTGCCGCTGTGCAGCCCGACGCCTTTAAACGTGACCGGAGATTTGAGCGTATGTTGCAAAATGGGCCTCGGCGAGTGGTGTCCAGCCTGCTGGGGCTGTGTTGGACACTCAGTTAAGGAAGCCCGCGTCAAGGCTCAACTCACTCTTTGTAACCGAATGAAACATGTATGTAACAGATCGGCAAAACCCTGCTTACCCGTTCGTAAGCCACTGTTTTAAAAAGAATTAGGGCCGCCAAATGGCGACCCCGTGAGTGGATTTTGTTACCGCGATCAGTTGGCCTGACGGCGCAGGAAGGCTGGAATTTCGATACGATCCTGATCCGGGTCGGCCTCATCGTGAATCGGTGCCGTGGCCTCGGACTGGCGCAGAACGGGCTGCTGACGCGGCGGATGGGCCGGTGTATCAGAGGCGTGCCCGGTCATCCGGTCGATCAGCCGATTGAAGCCAAACCGCGAGCGTTCTTCGGGTTCGTGATGCGAAACCGCCGCTTGCGGGCGGGGCGCTGCGGCGCGCTGAGCTGCCGAGGGAACCTTCTGAACCGCTGCCTGCAAACGCTGGAGCGCTTCGGGCGACGGGGTGCCTGCGACAGGCGCGCGCGGGGCAACAAAAGCCTCGGGCGCCGGTTCTATTTGCTCGGGCTGCGGCTCGAATTCGGCGACGCGCGGCTGATAGGCCGGTGGCGGCAGATCGTCCTCATCCCGTTCATCAAACGGCTGGAACTTCGGCTGGGCGGGCTCTTCCGCGGCTTCAAACAACGAAGGTTCGCGGTCCTCTTCCATCTGCGGCGCGGGCTCTGCCATTTCGGCGGCTGCGGGCGCTTCTTCGCGACCGTATTCTTCGGCCGAAACGGTGCGGGTCAGCGGCTCGGACATCGAGCGGCGCGCGACCGGGATATCAGCCGTTTTCTCGGTGGCGTCGATGCCGGTCGCAACAACCGACACGCGCATGCCGCCTTCCATCGCGGTATCCAGCGTCGAGCCGACGATGATGTTCGCCTCGGGGTCCACTTCCTCGCGGATGCGGTTGGCGGCTTCGTCCAGCTCGAACAGGGTCAGGTCGTGCGAACCGGTGATGTTGATCAGTACACCCTTGGCGCCCTTGAGGCTGATTTCGTCCAGCAGCGGGTTGGCGATGGCTTTTTCCGCCGCCTGAATGGCGCGGTCTTCGCCAGTTGCCTCACCGGTGCCCATCATGGCTTTGCCCATCTCGTCCATCACGGCGCGTACATCCGCAAAGTCGAGGTTGATCAGGCCCGGACGCACCATCAGGTCGGTTACGCCTTTGACACCCTGATACAGGACATCGTCGGCCATCGAGAACGCCTCGGTAAAGGTAGTCTTTTCATTGGCGAGGCGGAACAGGTTCTGGTTCGGAATGATGATCAGCGTGTCGACGACCCTTTGCAGTGCCTCAACACCGTCCTCGGCCTGACGCATCCGCTTGGCACCTTCGAACTGGAAGGGCTTGGTTACGACACCCACGGTCAGCACACCCAGCTCACGCGCGGCCTGCGCGATGATCGGAGCGGCGCCGGTGCCGGTGCCGCCGCCCATACCCGCGGTGATAAAGCACATATGCGCGCCTGCCAGATGGTCGACGATCTGTTCGATGCTTTCTTCGGCAGCAGCGGCACCCACGGCCGGGCGGGCCCCTGCCCCCAAACCTTCGGTGACCTTCACACCCAGTTGCACCCGCGCCGAGGACTGGCTTTGCTGCAGTGCCTGCGCGTCAGTGTTGGCGACGACAAAATCGACGCCGTCCAGCTGTTTTTCAATCATGTTGTTGACAGCGTTACCGCCCGCACCGCCAACGCCAAATACTGTAATCCGAGGCTTCAGTTCGTCTTGCCCGGGCATCGAAAGATTCAATGTCATGCTCTGTCCGCCTGTATTTATGTTCCGCCAAAGCGGTATTTTTCTTACCTATCCTTGCTCGATTCTAGCGGGCTGATGCGAAAAGGTCACGTCAAAAATCGCGATTCACCACAAAATATGGAGGAAATAAGGCAGAAACCGGCGGCATTTCGCAGGTACTGCCAGATATAGCGGAAACAGCGGCGACCATCACAAGGCAGACGACCCCGGCGCGAGGACTCAGCCGTTCGTCACGCTTTGGTCGACCATCATTTACACTGCGGAAAACTGCTCAGGTCCTGCCGCGAGGCCTCTGCCGGACCTTGTGGATATCTTGAGGGATAAATCGGCGCGCCGCAACCGGATTTTTCAACTGAGCGGCGAACTTGGACAGTTCAGGCTGGTTTCGGTGATGCTGCGCACCTCCTGGATTTCACTTTCTGCAAACGAGGCCAGACGCACCATCAGACGGCCTTCGTGCAGGAAGGGCCACCAGCAGACGGGAATACCATCCGGATCATTGTCATAGAGAAAGCAGATTTGACCGTTTGGCGTGGTGATCTGCCCATAGACACAGCCCTGCCCCTCTTGTCGCCAAACCGAAGCGTGACGGTTCAGAAATTGCTCAGTCCCGACGAAATAGCCGCTGCGAATCTCATGGAACGTGAGCGTTTTGCCGACGGCGGCGTCCAGAAATGCCTCGGGCGTGATGATGGTCTGGGCCGAAACCCATCCCGGCAACAGGGCCGCACACAAGGCGGCCCGGCACAGGGGGCTACCAATTGTCACGGAACCACCGGACGGCCCGCTTGAACGGGCGCGCGGCATAGGTGTCGACCGGGATCTCGAAATCCCACCATTCGTCCTGCGGGTGCGCCGCAAACAGGCTGAGCCCCACTGAGGACGAGAACGCCGGTCCTGTCGCCGATTGCGGCAGGCCATGCACTCGCAGCGGGCGGCCCAGACGCACGCGTTGACCAAGGATGCGGGTCGCCAGACCGTCCAGCCCCATGATCTGACTGCCGCCACCGGTCAGAACGATCTGCTGGCTTGGCATGTGTTCAAACCCGGCCGCATCCAGACGCACGCGGACCTCTTCTAGAATTTCCTCGACGCGCGGACGCATGATGCCGATCAGTTCGGCCCGACTGACCGTGCGGCGGTCGTGTTCCCAGTCACCGGTATCGCCGCCGATATCGATCATGTCGCGGTCATCAGCGCCGGTCGCATGAACGCCGCCATTGAACGTCTTGATCCGCTCCGCAACTGCCGCGGGCACACCCAACCCCATCGAGATATCAGCGGTCACGTGATCGCCGCCCATACGCACGCAATCGGCATAGATCATGTGTTTCTTCATGAAGATCGAAACGCTGGTGGTACCGCCGCCCATGTCGATACAGGCCGCGCCGAGTTCCTGCTCATCCTCGACCAGCGCGGAAATTCCCGAGACGTAGGCCGAGTTCGCAATCCCGGCGAGTTCCAAATCGCAGCGTTTGATACAGCGCACGATGTTCTGGATCGCCATCGCATCGACGGTCAGCATGTGCATATCGACCGCAAGACTTTGGCCCATCTGCCCGCGCGGGTCGATCAGGCCCGAGCGGTTGTCGAGCGCAAAGTTGACCGGCTGTGCGTGCAGCACCTCGCGCCCGTCGCCGTAATCCGGAACGTCGCAGGCGTTCAGAACACGACCCA
Organism: Ruegeria sp. AG7; assembly: GCF_056541545.1. Classification (NCBI taxonomy): domain Bacteria; kingdom Pseudomonadati; phylum Pseudomonadota; class Alphaproteobacteria; order Rhodobacterales; family Roseobacteraceae; genus Ruegeria; species Ruegeria sp. AG7. The sequence continues at coordinate 164,655 of NZ_JBQFYP010000004.1, read as the reverse complement.
CTTCGGCCTCGGTCACCAGCTGGCCATCCAGATCAACCTGTGCGTCCAGCCCGTAAGAGCGCGGGTTGGCCCCCGAGAAACAGGCGATGACGTGATCGACGCGAATATCGGCCATCTTCTGTGCGGCCTGAAGCGCGGTGCGGATGGCGCGTTCGGTTTCCTGCATGGCGGTGACTTCGCCAAACTGTACGCCGCGCGAACGTGTCGTTGCGGCCCCGATAACCCGAAACCCCGTCTGCCCCGCCATTGAGCCGATGGTGTTATCTTCACTCAGCCGGCCCGATCCGTCAAAACGCAGAACGAGGCAGGCAATCTTGGAACTGCCCACATCCAGAATCGCGATCACACCGCGTTGCAATGCCTGGCGCCGCATTTGACGCATGGCGCGTTGGGACTGATAAAGATCGGTCATCATGCTCGTTACTGCCCGTTACTCAGTGTCACTTTTGTATTCCACCAGTCTTCGCTGGCGGCTTTGGTCATTCGGATGGTGGGACGCTGGCCAAGGCGCATGTCGACCACGGCCACGTCGCGTTCCAGAAGGTCCTGCACCTCGTTCACCGCAAGCACGCGTTCCAGCGCGCGCACCGGGCGCTCGGTCGGCAGCATGATGCGCTGGCCACGGTCCAGGACCAGATCCCAGCGCCGTTCACCCACGCGCACCAGCCCGCGCACACGATTGCCCAGGCTGCGGGCGGTCTGAAAGATCTCGAGCGCCTGTGCCACATGTGCATCCGCGCCCGCGCCCGCGATCAGCGGCAGGTCGGCATGGTCCTTGCGAGAGGTGGTTTCCTTGACATGCGCGCCGGTCTCGTCGAGCAGTTCGAGCCCGTCATGCGTCCGCCAGACAATCACGGGCTGACGCTCGACCACGTTGACCTGAAGGATGCCGCCCGGACGGATACGTACGGTTGCCGATTTCACCGGATCAAGCCCGGTGATCGTGTCGCGCATCTGTTCGACATCCAGATCCCAGGAACTGATCGGGAAATCCAGAGGCACGACCTCGCGGATATCATCGGACAGGCTGGTGCCTGCCCCGTCGATGGCCATCAGGTTGACCATGAACTCGGGGCGTTCCTGAATCGAGGTGCGAATATCGGCAATATAGGTACCAAGCGCTTCGCGCCGTTCCTGAGAGGCAAAATAGACGCCAACTGCCGCGGCAATGGCGCAGATCGGCAGGCCAAGCTTGACGCCCAGACGGATGCCCGGTGTCAGCATCCAGCGCTGAAGACGATAGCTGAGGCGCGACGGGGCCGGATCGCTGCGGCGTGCGGTGCGGGAAAACACCCGCGCCCCGCGCAGACGCAGAATGGGCTGGGTGTCATGCGGTTCCGTATCTGCCGAGGCAAAATCGGCATCCGGCCCGGCAAGGGGCTTGGTGCGATGGATTTCCAGAGAGCGGCTGGCGATTAACGGTTGCATGAGGCGTCCTTAACCATCCAGGCGCAGAGCTGACCAAATGTCATGCCCATATGCGCGGCCTGTTCCGGGGCCAGCGAGGTGGGTGTCATGCCCGGCTGGGTATTGGTTTCCAGCAGAAACAGCCCATCAGCACCCGCGCTGTCATCCCAGCGAAAATCGGTGCGGCTGACACCCTTGCAGCCCAAAGCATCATGCGCGCGCAAGGCATAATCCATACAGCGATCAAAGATATCCTGCGGGATATCGGCGGGGACCACGTGCCATGATCCGCCGGGTTTGTACTTGGCGTCATAATCGTACCAGCCGCCATCGGTCATGATCTCGGTCACGGTCAGGGCGCGGTCGCCCATGACGGTCACGGTCAGCTCGCGCCCGGCCACGTATTTCTCGACCATGATCTGGTCGGGCATGTCTTCGGACAGCTGCGGCGGGCCGTTGGCGTTTTCGTGAACGATGTAGATGCCGACACTGGACCCTTCGTTATTGGGCTTGGCCACATAGGGCGGTTCCATCACATGGGCGCGGGTCACTTCGGCCCGCGGGACGATCACACTGGGGACAACGGGCAGACCTTCGGCCTGATAGACGTCCTTGCTGCGTTGCTTGTCCATGGCAAGGGCCGAGGCCAGAACGCCCGAATGGGTATAGGGGATACGCATCCATTCCAGCATCCCCTGCACGCAGCCATCCTCGCCCCAGCGGCCATGCAGGGCGTTGAAAACCACATCCGGCTGAATATCCAACAGGCGCGCATAGAGGTCGGGACCTGCGTCCAGTTCGACCACTTCAAAGCCTTCTCCCACAAGGGCGGCTGCGCATTCGCGCCCAGAGCTGAGAGACACCTCGCGTTCCGCCGAGGGGCCGCCCATCAATACCGCCACTTTGGGGTTTGTCCTGCTCGACATACCCAATGTGCGCCTCAATGTCCCCGGACCTTATGTGGTGGTCCGTACTGCGTTTATGCCTTTGATCCGTCGCCTGAATTTGCCTGTTTTGGTCTGACGGTCGGGGCTTTATTCTTTTAGCGGATCACCGACCCGCATGATTTCCCACTCTAGCGTGATGCCGCTTGTTTCGTAAACCTTTTTTCGCACCTCTTCGCCCAGACCTTCGAGGTCGTCAGCGGTAGCGGTGCCGGTATTGATCAGGAAGTTCGAGTGTTTCGGGCTCATCTGTGCCCCGCCGCGTGCCGCACCGCGCATTCCCGCATCGTCGATCACTTTCCACGCCTTGAGGTCATGCACGTCATCAGCCTGCCCGGTCGAGGAAAACCCGGCCGGGTTGCGGAAGGTCGATCCGGCGCTGCGGTCCTTGGTGGGTTGGGTTTCGTCACGCTTTTTCAGTTGCGCTTCCATTCGGGCGTGAAGGTCATCGGGATCGCCGGACGGGCCTTCGAACGTGGCCGAAATCAGAACGGCGCCTTCGGGCAGGTCGGACTGGCGATAGCGAAAGTTCAGATCCTCGGGCGTCAGGTCCCGCAGGTCGCCCTGCCGGGTGACAATGGTGGCCTTGCGCAGCACGTCCGCCGTGTAGCTGCCATAACAGCCCGCATTCATCCGCACCGCGCCCCCGATCGAGCCGGGGATGGTGCGCAGAAAGGTCAGGTCCACGCCCGCATCCGCGGCCTTGCGCGCAACATGCGCGTCCAGTGCGGCAGCGCCCGCGATGACCGTATTGCCCTCAACCGAGATGGCGTTGAACCCGCGCCCCAGCCGGATCACCACGGCCCGCAAGCCACCATCGCGCACGATGAGGTTCGAGCCGACCCCCATCGGGAAGACCGGCACACCATCCGGCAGATCGCGCAGGAAGGCCTGCAAGTCTTCGATATCGGCAGGTTGAAACAGGTAATCCGCCGGCCCACCGACGCGGAGCCATGTGAGGTCAGACAGGTTACGCGCTTTGGACAGGCGGCCCCGGACGTCAGGAAGGACAGGGGGAAGCCGTGTCATGTAGTCGCGCGCACCGCCAGGCTGCGCCCACCGACCCCGCCCATGATTGCGGCAAAAAGGAAGGGGAGTACGCCGGCAGTCAACCAGACCAGCGGGCCGAACGCCTTGTCTTCTTCACCCGTTCCGACACCGGCCAGCACGACGATCAGCCCCAGACCAACCGCGGATGTCAGCCCGATCAGCCACAGAAGGCTGCGCAGGCCAAGCCAGCGGCCCGCCGTAAACCCGGCAACGGCACCCAGAACGAAGGAAACGAGCGGTAGATAGGCAAATGTGGCGATTGTCGCCATGACAGATCTCCTGAAGTTGGCCGGTTATTCTTTGGCCGCCTTCATGCCCTGCATTTTCGCCTTTGTCCAACGGGTCAGATAAATCACCGGCCAGCGCAGCACGGACATGCCCATTGCCAGCACCAGCAAACCGATCCAGGGGCCGTTTTCATAGGTGACATAGCCGACGATGGGAATGCCCACGATGATCAGGATATAGGCGCGCGTCCAGTGGTTGTCGGTACTGGGGATCAGCGCAAGGATGTTGGCGGCAAAGCCCCACAGGGCCGCCAGAGCGATAGACCATGTCATTCCGCGACCTCGTGCCCTGTCCATTTGCGCCAGTAATACCGGATGGGGTTGCGAAACATCGACACGAACCCGGCAAATGCCGCGACCGACCAGAACCAGCCATGGACATACCCAAGCCACACGACCAGCACTGGTGCGCAGATCAGCAGGACAAACCCCGGCGGGAATTGCAGCCGCATCGGCAACATTGCCACGATGGTGGCGCAGATCACCCAAAGCGCTGCAAAGATCATCGAATAGTCCATTCGCCCCTCCGAGGACACGCGACTGCTGCAGTCAGAGTATCACACTTTTAAGTTGTGCGACAAACAAATGACGCGTCAAACAGCTTGTTTTCTTTGCAATCTCTCGGGCAAGCCGTTGGCCCAGGCGCTGATCGTACCGGCCCCGAGGCAGACGACCATGTCGCCCGGACGGGCCTGTTCGCGCACGAGGCGTTCGAGATCGTCTTCATCCAGCAGCGCACGGGCGTGGCGGTGGCCGTGACGGATCAGGCCCTGCACCAGATCGTCGCGCGAGGCACCTTCGATCGGGTCTTCGCCAGCGGCAAAAACCTCGGCAATCGCCACAACATCGGCGTCGTTGAAGCAGGTGCAGAAATCATCAAACAGGTTGGACAGGCGCGAATAGCGGTGCGGCTGATGCACCGCAATCACGCGGCCTTCGGTCGCCTGACGGGCAGCCTTGAGAACAGCTGCGATTTCAACCGGGTGGTGGCCGTAATCGTCGATGATGGTGACACCGTCGATTTCTCCGACCTTTGTAAAGCGACGGTTGACGCCGCCGAAATTGGCCAGCGCATCGCGGATTTCCGCAGCTTTCATGCCCAGATGGCGGGCGACAGCCACAGCGGACAGCGCGTTTGAGACGTTGTGATCGCCGGGCATCGGCAGGGTGCAGCCTTCGATCATCTTGTCTTCGTATTGCAGGTGGATGTCGAAATGCGCCACGCCGCCCTTATAGGTCAGGTTCACAGCCCGCACATCCGCCTGCGCGTTGAACCCATAGGTGCGCACGCGGCGGTCGGTGATGCGGCCGACAAGGGCCTGAACCTCGGCATGATCGGTGCAGCAGACGGCCAGACCGTAGAACGGCAGGTTCGACACGAATTCGTAGAAGCCGTCGCGCAGCCTGTCGAAATCACCCCAATGTTCCATATGCTCGGGGTCGATATTGGTGACAATGGCAATGGTTGCGGGCAGGCGGTTGAACGAGCCATCGCTCTCGTCGGCTTCGACCACCATCCATTCGCCCTGCCCCATCCGCGCGTTCGATCCATAGGCGTGGATGATGCCGCCATTGATCACGGTCGGATCGAAATCGCCGGCCACCATCAGTTCGGCCATCATGGTCGTCGTGGTGGTCTTGCCGTGTGTTCCGGCAATGGCAATGTTCGAGCGCAGGCGCATCAGTTCAGCCAGCATGTCGGCGCGGCGGACAACCGGCAGCCCTCGGGCGCGGGCTTGGTCCAGTTCCGGGTTGCCCGGTTTGATTGCGGTCGAGACCACCACGACGGCGGCGTTTTCAAGGTTTTCGGCGCGCTGGCCGACGAAAATCTCGGCTCCCAAACTGGCCAGCCGGTCGGTGATCTTCGAGGCTTTCAAATCGGAGCCCTGCACCTGATACCCCAGGTTCAGCAGCACCTCGGCGATGCCCGACATGCCAATCCCGCCGATGCCCACGAAGTGGATCGGCCCTACGTCCTGCGGCAGTTTGGTTGCTGGGTTCATGTGGTCTCCTTCTGCGCCAGCTGCTCGACCAGAGCGACCAGACGCTGGGTGGCATCGGGCGCCCCGACCGACAGGGCACCATGGGCCATTTTCTGTGCAGCTTCGGGGTTCGTGAGAACCGTGGTGATTTGCTGTGTCAGCGTGGGAACGTCAAGCGCATTTTCCGGGATCATGATGGCCCCGCCGGCCTGGACCAGCCCGCGCGCGTTGGCGGTCTGATGATCCCCGGCGGCAGCAGCAAACGGGATCAGGATCGAAGGGCGACCGATGACCGAGATATCGGCCACGCTGGACGCGCCCGAGCGCGAGATCACAAGCTGCGCATCCGACATGCGGCGGGGAATGTCATCGAAGAAGGGCTGAACGTCGGCGCGGATACCATGATCTTGGTAGAATGCGCTGACCCGTTCGCCATCTTCATCCCGCGCCTGATGCGAGACACGGATATGCGCGCGAAGGTCTTGGGGCAGCGCGGCAATCGCACCGGGCACCATATCGCTGAGGATGCGCGCACCCTGCGAGCCGCCCATCACCAGAACCGACATCGGATAGTCACCCGGCGGGATATACCCGGCGGCGGCGCGGTCCAGAACCGCGGCACGTACCGGGTTGCCAGTGTGGATGCCATGCGCGCCTTCAGGCAGATCCGTCGGCCAGACGCCGCAGGCCACCTGTGCAACGCGGGTTGCAAACAGCTGATTCACGCGGCCCAGTACCCCGTTCTGTTCATGGATCATCCGCGGAACTTTCAGCAGGGTCGCTGCGCCCAGCGCCGGGATCGAGGGATAACCGCCAAAGCCTACGACAACATCGGGTTTGTCGCGCATCATCTGGAAGACCATGCTGGTGACACCACCAGCGATAATCGGGCCAACCATCGCCTTGGCCGCCAGACCGCCACGGGCGAAGGTGGCCGAGGACGCCTCGACAATTTCAGTCGAATGGGGAAAGCCGCCGGTATAGCGCGCACCGCGCGGGTCGGTGGACAGGCGCACGCGCCAGCCCTTGTGCAGCATCGCCTCGGCCAGCGCCTGAGCGGGGAACATATGGCCCCCGGTGCCGCCAGCCGCAATCAACAGGTAAGGGTTCCCCATTATCCTCGTCCGCGCAGAATATCGCCAAGTTCGCCCTGTGGGCGGTTTCGGGTGAAGGCCAGCAGCATGCCGACGGCAATACCGCCTGCAATCAGCGACGAGCCGCCATAGCTGACGAACGGCAAAGTCATGCCTTTGGCGGGCAACAGACGTACCGCAACACCCATGTTGATCATCGCCTGAACGCCAAACATGCAGGCCAGACCGGTACCGGCCAGACGGATGAACATGTCGCGTTCGCGCATCAGCCGCAGCAGCGAGCGCACGACGATCAGCGCGTATAGCGCAATGATGATCATGACGAGGATCAGGCCGTATTCCTCGGCCGCGACGGCGATGATGAAATCGGTATGGGCATCGGGCAGCGACCATTTCACCTGCCCCTCCCCTACGCCGACGCCGAACAAGCCACCTTCGCGGATGGCGTTGGTGGCATAGCCAAGCTGGGTGGTCGGATCGACCTCTTGATTCAGAAAGCCGTCGATGCGGCGGGCAAAGTGTTCGGAATTCGAATAGGCCAACATCCCGCCCAAAACGACAACACCGGCCATGCCTAGCAACAGCAGCATCGGTGCCCCGGCCACGAAATACATGACGCCCCAGCCGAACAGGATCAGGCAGGCCTGACCGAAATCGGGTTGCATCACCAACATGGCCACGATGGCCATGCAGAGCGCAAAGGACCACAACCGCCCCGGAGGACCGTTGATTTCCTGCGAGGCGGCCAGCAGCCATGCAGCCACGACGACAAAGCCGGGTTTCAGAAACTCGGACGGTTGCAGCGAGGCAAAGCCCAGTGAATACCAGCGCACCGCGCCTTTGCCGAAATCCGTTCCAAACACCGGCAGGAAGACCAGAGCGACGAAGGCCCCCAGAAAACCCAGAACGGCCAGACGCCGCACCAAGGTTGGAGACATCATCGAGGTCAGCAGCATCGCGATCAGCGCCAATCCGCCAAAGAAGGCCTGGCGCTCGACATAATGGAAGGGATCGAACCCGTTACGACCGGCCAGCGGCGGCGAAGAGGCCAGCCCCAGCAACAGTCCGATGGTAAACAGGATCAGAACGCAGGACATCGTCCAGCGATCGATAGTACGCCACCATTTCGGTAGAATCGGTTCTCCGCGCTGGTCCAGGACCGCGCCATACACCATCTCAGTCATGAGATACCGCCACTCTCTGCCTCGTTAACGCCCCGTTTTCGGGATCTGGCTGAAAGTCTACATGCAATTTGGCGATCAGGCCAGCCTGTTCGCGGGCAAATCGGGATTTCCCGCCCAAGACCCGTGCCGCACACCCGAACCGCCGGTCAGCCGTGTTGCGACGGCCACCGGGCGGAAGGCTGCGGGCTGTCAGACTTTGGTCAGCAGCAGCGGCACATCCAGCAACCCCGCCACACCGAACAGTTCGGCCCTGGGGGGTGGCGTGTAACCGTTGATCGCGTCAGCTTGCAGGGTTCCTGCGGCAGAGGACCAATACCAGTGGGTGTTGTCGAAACGCGTTGCAGATGTTTCGAGGTTCTTGAAGATGGCTTTGATCTGCACACCATTGAGAACATTGGGCGACTTTCGCTGCATCATCGCGATCGCCCCTGCAACGAGGGCCGAGGCCCCCGAAGTTCCGCCGAATTCAGTATAAAGCCCGGCAGGATCATCCACAGCCTTTTTTCGGGTTTCGACAGCCGCGGCAAGGCTGCCTTCGACATAGCCCCGCGGGCCGGGCACATCCAACGTCACCAACCGTTGAGATGCGAAATCGACAATCGGGATCGCGTCACCACTGCCGTCGCGTTTCAGGTGATGTTTCGGGTTTTCCAGATGGAAGTCAGTGGCCGAGGCTGCATCACGGTCCAGACGAATTTGATAGCGGTTGTATATCTCACCGTCATCCGAGGGGGCGGAAACGGTCAGATCAGCAGAGTAGTTCGAATACCCGGACCGGGTGCCATTATAGTTGACGGCCCCCACCGAGATGATCCCGTTGGTTGGATCACCAGACAAGCTGGCAGGATAAATCAACTCGCTTCGACCGTCATTGCCAGCGGCACAGACCACCGGAATTCTCGTGCTGACCCATTTGATGATCTTGTCCAGCGCCGACCATGCCATCGAGATGTCGCGCGCGTCGCCGTCGGGTTCGTCGCGCCTCGTCTCGTGCAGGCGGGTCTTTTCGTGCGAGTCCAGACCCGGATAGAACGGCTCGGTGCCAGTGGCAGGGCGAAATCTATATCCCGGCCAATGAGCAGGGTTCGCGGCATCGCGCGGAAACAGGATGACATGCGCGCCTTTGTGGAGGGCATAAAGAAACGCCGCAATCAATTCTTCCGGGCTGGGCGAGATCGACGTCGTGATCGGAATAATCCTGCTTTTGGGATCGACCCCGTAATACGCCGCGATATTGCCGGTATTGCCGAATTGATCGGCTGCAAAGCTGGTTCCGCAGGCCAGCCCGGCACAGCTGGTGCCGTGCCCGGCATAGCGATCGTCATAGGCATCGATGTAACGTTTGACGCCAAAACCCGACCTCAGCCCGGCAATCACCCGCCGTTCCTGAGAGGTCAGGCCCGGAATGCCCAAGGGGTCCTGAATGCCCGACAGATGTTGCACCTGTTCTTCGATATGCTCGGCCCCTGCCGCAACAGTCGACCGGTCGATGTATTTGACGCCGAACGGGTGGCTGGCCAGATCAAGGGCGTCGTCCCGAATGACCCTGTCCGCCGGAACCGGTCCGGTGTCCGGCGCTTTCAGGTTTGGGTGATGCGGGGCCACGCCCATGTCGATCAGGGCGATTTTCGCCTCGTCCAGAGCAGGGCCTGTGAAATCCCAGATCGCGCTGTCGATTTCCGGGCAGGTCTCTCCGTCAGCGGGCGGGGGCGCCTTGACGGTCAAGGCTTTGATCGCGACCAGATGCCAGAGATAGTAATATCGTGCGTAGTCTTCGTTTCCTGCGGTCATTTCGTCACCTCGCGTTGATCCTTAACCCAGCCATTCGTCTTGTGCTTCGTCCATCAGTTCGTCCAGAACCTCGGTCAGGTAAGCCACAGTTTTTCTGGCCAGACTTCGCCCGGCGGCTGTGTCGCTTGGGTAGTGCAGACCAGCCCATTCGCGGTTTTCAGCAATCCGCTGGGCGCGGTGGAACAAAGCGACAGTGCCCGGATGTTCAGGGATCAGCCGCGAGAACAGTTCGGCAATCGCGAAGGATTGGTAGGAGTGGTTCGAGGGGTAAGCCGCATGAAAAGGCACCGTGATAAAGGGCCGGATCAGCGGCTGGATGATATTGGGTCTGGGCCGGCTGAAGCGGTTCTTGTAGGTCAGGCCAATCTCATTCGTCAGTTCCAGCAGGATCGTCATCAGCGCACGTGTCGCATCAAAGCCACCCTGCTCGTCAATGCCCAGCGGGCTAAGATAGTCATCAATACCAAAGCCAGCCTGCGCCACGATTTCCTCGCGCCGTGTCGCCTGATTTGACCATTTGAGCCGACCTTGCAGGATCAGCAGGTATTCGGTTTCCTTCATGCTTTCGTCAGGGCCCGGTGGCGGCAGAAGGTCGATGTTTTCCCAGACCTTGCCCAGCAGACCGGATGCGGGCAGCATTCCGATCCGGCACAGATCGCGCATCTCGCGCCAGCCGAAGGAGGCATCACTACCGCCAAAGTCAAAATCGCTGCGGTTCCGGTTGCGATTGCGGTTTCTGTTTCGGTTGCGGTTTCTGTTGCGATTGCGGTTTCTGTTGCGATTCCTGTTTCGATTCAAAGCAAACGCCGAAGATGCGCTCATCGCGATTGAGGCCGCGCCGAGGGCAGAACGTTTCCCGATCTCATCGTCTTTTGCATCTTTTACGCGGCTGTCGGATCTGAAGGGATCAATGAACTCTTCGTTCTCCATGAAATCAGTAAGGTCGCGCAGTTTCCTATTATCCACCAACTCGGGATTCAGTTCATGGATAACATTGAGGTATTCAATAAAGGTTTTCCGCTGCGCGTCGTAAATGAAGTTGTCCAGCGCTGATCGGTTCTCTCCCGATGTGGTGCTGAGGCCTCTGGAGTTTCTGGCAAGGTTCATCAATCTGATTACTTTGCACGAGATCAGCTCACCACGTCGGACCATCATGCCAAAACCGTTGAGCGTGGAAACGTAAGACATAAGTAAACCCCCTACTTTTACCCCTACTTCAAGCGTGTTGCGGCAATCCGATCCTGGACAGGCCGCTTTCCATCAGTTGCGCGCTGAACCGTGTTGGCACCGGGAACCGGTCTTGCTGGATGCAGGCCAGCGACATGTCCGGTTCCAAGTTGGTCAGCCGCTGCAAGGCGAACTCGCCTCGCTGCCGGTCACCTGCGTGCCCGTAAGCCGCAGCCAGATAGCGCATGACGGTTTTGAACTGCGGCTGAACCTCCATCACGGATTCTCCGAACCTGATGGATTTCTCGAACTCGCCATTGACCAGCGCGGCGACGCAACCGGCCCCGTCGAACAGGTGCCGGTATGGGCTGTGCCGCCCGATAAGCCTTGCCTTCTGCGCGGCTTCAACCGCCAGCGCCGGACGATCCGTGTAGCAATAGAGCATGGCGGCTGAATCCCAGCTCATCGCCCGATAAGGGCTGAGCTCGAGCGCGCGGTCGACCAGATCCTGCGCCACCGAAAACTCTCGGAACACGTAGGAGTGCACGTGGGCGACAAGGCCCAGAACGGTGCCGTTATCCGGGTCAGCCTCGACCGCGCGGCGGGCCAGATCGCGCGCCTGCGCTTCCAGCGCGGCATCCCAGGTACCGTACCGTTCGCCGACCTTGAAGGTCGTGACATAGGCCAGCCACGCCAGATAGACCGGCTTGGGATCAAGCTCGTAAGCCGCCAGAATATCGGCCTCGAGCTGGTCCAGCCCCGGCCCGGTCATGGTCAGCAGGTGATGCACGGCGGCAACGGCGGTTTTCGCCGCGTGATGGGCGGCCGGGTCGCGCATGTGACGCCCGTTCAGCAAGGCCGTCAGCAAGGCGTCGGTGGCATAACTGATGAACGACGTCAGCCCAGAGCAGTTTTGACCCAGAAAGTCACCTTGGTCGGCCACTACATTCTGGCTCCAGATCACTTTCCTGTCTTCCGACCGCATTGCTGTGGCGGACACTTGCAACATGCTGCCACAGGTCGAGGCGCGGCATTGCAGGAACAGGTCAGGCCCTGCCGACAAAGGTTCCTGCGGGAACGCAATCTGCGGCACCCGGTAATCCTGAACCTCAAGCGCTTCGGTTTCGGTAAGGGATTTGGACAGCTGTTCCGCAACGATGTTGGACACGAATGCCGCGGTTTCGGAACCACCCCCTACATCCGGAGACAACAGACCGATCACGAAATTCGGGCGCGGTAAGGTGAACGACAGCTGTTCTGACCGGAAAGCCGTTGGGTTGGCGGGAACAGGAACCGGCTGTTCTTTTCCGTCCTTCTCATAGGGGACGTCGATTGTCGCGCGTGCAACTTTAAACAGCTCGAGCGAGGCACCGATATTCTTGAGATTGGGCCGCCCGATCGAGTTGAACAGGAAATCCTGCCGCCCGCGCAGCGCATTGCGCACAACGCTTGAGACCAGAACCTCGCCGGACGACCCGACGCTTTCGATGCGCGCTGCCGTGTTCACGGCGTCACCGATGATCTGCTGGTCAACCTCGAACGTGTCGCCCAGATGTATCCCAATTCGATACCCTTTGGCGTACCGGTCGGGGGCATGGGTCAGGACATCCTGCACCCCCAGCGCAGTTTCGACGGCGGCACGCGCACTTGGAAAGACGGCGCATAGCCCGTCACCGGTCAGGCCGGTCACCCGGCCCCGAAAGCTGTTAACCAGATCGCTGACGCAGTTCAGATCGCGGCGGATTCTGGCCAGCGTTTCAAGCTCGGCCTCGCGGACGGCGGCAGAGTAATCACATGCATCAAGGAACAGGATCGCCCTGAGCCGCGCCTTGGGAAGGTCGCTTGGATTGTTCAAATTCAGATTAATACCCATGATCGTGTCTCGGAACTCTTTAACTTGTTGAAATGTGCCACCCCGAAAACAGGCGGGCTGGCACGCATCAGAGGCGTGTTGCGATTGCAAATGCAGCCGACGGGTGTGAATGGCGCTGCATTGCGCGGGACGGGCCAGGGGCCTGAATGGAAATCACGAGGCATTAATCGGCCCGCTGATGAGATTTGGTTTCTAAAATGCGTTAAGTTCAAAATAATAAGAGTTATTGTATTGTTTTAGTGAACTTCCGTCGACATATTTTTATTTTTGCACATATTTTTCGGTGTAATTTGGCCAATTTACCCGGCATCTGTGGCGCTTGGTGCTTGGCGGGCAAGACGGGCTGATGCGGCAAGACTTCCCGTTAGGAGTGCGCGAGGGCTGACCCCGGTCAAGTCCTTGGCATTGGACCTTCCTGTTGCCGCTGAACCGGGCGGACAGTACGACGCAACAGCGGCTGACAGGTACCGGAAATCGATTCTCCAAAAAGTATCCGAACGTTGCCCGGCCCTCACCGTTTCTGCCGGTCAAGCCAGTCACCACCCTGTTTGGTGGCCCCACATGTGGCGGGATCAGATGCCTTGCACAACCTGAACGGTGCCCCAATTTGATCGGACCCGAACGTAGTTTTCTGCGATCTGCACCCTTCCAGCCCAGCCCCGAAACACCCGCGCAAAATCCCGACAACCAGCCCAAACCGGCCCCCGTGCAAGGGTGTCACCGCCCGCAGGCCCCGATTTTCCGGGAATCATTCACCTGACAACTAAATCCTTTGCCTCAGGCCCGATGCGCCGGGTTTCACCCTTGTCATCGCCGAAAATCCACGCCAAGGGCGGTGCATGAGGTTCGATACGATCATATTGGGCGCCGGAGCGGCAGGCATGATGTGCGCGGCCCGTTGCGGTGGGCGGGTGCTGGTGATCGACCACGCCAAGGCGCCGGGCGAGAAAATCCGCATCTCGGGCGGAGGTCGGTGCAATTTCACCAATATGTATGCAGGCCCGGACAACTTCCTGTCGCAAAACCCGCATTTCTGCAAGTCCGCGCTGGCCCGGTTTACGCAGTGGGATTTTGTCGATCTGGTGAACCGGCACGGCATCGGATGGCATGAGAAAACGCTGGGGCAGTTGTTCTGTGATGGCTCTTCAAAGCAGATCATCCAGATGTTGCTGGACGAGATGAGCCGCGCCGGTGCCGAGCTGTGGGTGCAGACCGCGCTGCGTGATCTGCGCAAGGATGGCACCGGATTCGCGCTGGAGGTCGAGCGTGAGGGGCAGCGCCTGCATCTGACCTGTGCCAATCTGGTATTGGCCACGGGGGGCAAATCCATCCCCAAGATGGGCGCGACCGGGCTGGCCTATGACATTGCCCGGCAGTTTGGCCTGCGGGTGACCGACACCCGCGCGGCGCTGGTGCCATTCACCTTTTCGGATGGCCGGTTCAAGGACCTGTCCGGTGTTTCCCTGCCCGTGCGGCTTTCCAACAAACGCACAAGTTTTGACGAAGCGCTGTTGTTCACCCATCGCGGCCTCAGCGGGCCGTCCGTTTTGCAGCTGTCCTCTTTTTGGCGCGAAGGTGAGGAGATCGGCGTGAACCTGATCCCCGAACTGCCCCTGTTCGATCTGCTGCGTGCGCAACGGCAAAACGCCGGGCGCAAGGCGCTGACAACGGAACTGGCGCGGCATCTGCCGTCCCGGCTGGTCGAGTATCTGAGCCAAGTCATTCCGATGTCCGGCAATCTGGCCGATCAGTCGGACGCGAAGCTGTCTGAACTGGTCGCGGCCCTGTCTGACTGGCGGCTGGTACCGTCGGGAACCGAAGGGTATCGCACTGCCGAGGTCACACTGGGCGGAATAGATACCGATGATCTGTCATCGAAAACGATGGAGGCCAAGGATGTCCCTGGCCTCTATGCGATTGGCGAAGCGGTGGATGTCACCGGGTGGCTTGGCGGCTACAACTTTCAATGGGCGTGGTCATCAGGCCATGCCGCAGGTGTTGCCATTGCCGCCAGACATTAACCTACACTTCCGTTTGCGCGGCATTAACCTACGACGTTGTAGCCGCGACCGCGCATGCAGTTGCGCACGATCACTTCCTGGTTCTGGGTGTTGCTGATCGCACTGGCACCCACACCGACCAGAGCACCGGCCGCCGCCGCACGGCCAAGATCGCTGGCGCTGTTGTCGATAATTGCCGTGGTTGCCGCAGCACCGGCCGCGCCGATGGCGGCAGCGCCCGCGGTGTTGCTGTCCAGCGTCGGACGGGACCGCGCCAGCGCCTGACAATTGGCCAGATCGGACTGGTAGTTCGGCCCCACAGGCCCGTCGATGATAGGAACATAATTTGCCCCGCTATTGGCACAGGCCCCGGCCAGTGCAACGACGGGAAGGATGGAGAGAATTTTGCGTGCAGACATTTCCGCTTCCTCTTTATTGAACTTAAGGTGACGCAACCTCAATTCCAACAAAGTGTCAATCTGACTGAAAAATGTCCACATCTACTGGCGGGCTGTTGCAGGTGCGGTGTTAGCCCAGCCGTTTTTGCACCTGCGCTGTGAAATCGTCGCCACGCTGTTCGAAATTGTCATATTGATCGAAACTTGCTGCTGCCGGGGCCAGCAGAACGGTCTCGCCCGCCTGTGCATCCGCCATGGCCTGCGCCACTGCCGCCTCCATCGTGGTACAAACCTGTGCGTCGGACGTCAGTTGCATCGCAAAGCCCGCCGCCTCACGACCGATAACATAGGCTTTGATCACCTGATCCGCTGCTGCGTTCAGGGCTGCGACACCGCCTTCCTTTTCAAGGCCGCCACAGATCCATCGGATCTTTTTGAACGCCATAAGCGCTTTCAGGGCGCTGTCGACATTGGTCGCCTTGGAGTCGTTGACATAGGTAACCCCGTCGGCCTCGGCGATGATCTGGCTGCGGTGGGGCAGGCCCGGGAACCAGTGCAGCGCATCTTCGATCACCCGCGGGGCAAGGCCCAGCGACCGGCAGGCCGCATAAGCCGCGCAGGCGTTCTGGTGGTTATGGGCACCGGGAAGGCCCTTGATCGCGCGCAGGTCGATGGACCCGGCCTGCCGCCCCTTGCGGTATTCCGACAAAAACCCCTTGCGCGCAAAGACCTGCCATCCCGGCCCCGTCAGCTTTCGCGTTACCGAGATACGAATTACGCGGTCATCCGCTGGCCCTTCGGCCAGTTGGCCAGCAAGAAAGGCGCCTTCGGTTTCATCGATGCCGACGATCGCGCGGTCCGGGCCGCCTTCGGCAAAGAGGCGCCGTTTGGCCGCGAAATATCCCCCCATGCCGCCGTGGCGGTCCAGATGATCTGGCGAAAGGTTGGTGAACACCGCCACATCCGGGGTCAGCGCACGGGCCAGTTCCGTCTGATAGCTGGAAAGTTCCAGCACCACGACCGAACCATCGCCACCCGGATCGATATCCAGAACACCGCGCCCGATATTTCCGGCCAGCTGCGCCTCGCGCCCGGCCTCGGTCAGGATGTGATGGATCAGCGCTGCGGTGGTTGATTTCCCGTTCGAGCCGGTGACCGCGATGACCCGTGGCGGAGTGTCATAGTTGCTCCATTCCGGCCCCGCAAAAGAGCGGAAGAACAGCCCGATATCATTGTCCACAGGCACGCCTGCGTCCAAGGCTGCGGCAACCACGGGGTTGGGTTCGGGATAAAGATGCGGAATGCCCGGTGAAACGATGAGCGTGGCAATGGTGTCAAACGCCCCCTGTTTGCGAAGGTCGGCACAGGAGAATCCTTCGCCCTCGGCTATGGCGCGGGCTGTCGGGTTGTCATCCCAGCAGACCGGCTCCGCCCCGCCTGCGCGCAAGGCGCGTGCGGTTGCCAGACCGGACCGGCCCAATCCCAGAACCGCAACTTTCTGCCCTGAAAAGCCTTTGACCGGGATCATTCTAACCACCTTCTTTGATTTGGATTTGGAGGCCACACTGCACTGAAGAAAATTACAATGACAAGGGGCGTATCAGGCTCGTGCTGCGGCGCGAGCCGGGCCCAACAGGTGGCAGGAGGGCCGCAGCCCCTTCGAACCTGGCGGGAGCGTTACCGCACCTTCAGCGTTGCCAGACCGATCATCGCCAGAATCAGCGAGATGATCCAGAAGCGGATGACGATGGTAGGCTCGGCCCAGCCCTTTTTCTCATAATGATGATGGATCGGGGCCATCAGGAAGACCCGCTTGCCGGTGCGTTTGAAGTAGAGGACCTGAATGATCACGCTCAGCGCCTCGACCACGAACAGGCCGCCGACGACGGCCAGAACCAGCTCGTGCTTGGTGGCCACGGCAATGGCGCCCAGCGCGCCGCCCAGCGCCAGCGATCCGGTATCGCCCATGAAGACCGCCGCCGGGGGGGCGTTGTACCACAGAAATCCCAGACCCGCACCAAAGAGCGCTGAGGTGAAGATAAAGATCTCACCCGTACCGGGCACGTAATGCACGTCCAGATATTCGGTAAAGTCGACGCGGCCCACCGCATAGGCGATCACGCCCAGCGTCGAGGCGGCGATCATCGCTGGCATGATGGCCAGACCGTCCAGACCGTCGGTCAGGTTTACCGCGTTGGCGGCCCCTACGATCACGACAATCGAGAACGGGATATAGAAGATACCCAGATTGACCAGCGTGTCCTTGAACACCGGCACAGCCAGTTGATTCTGCAACGCTTCGGGGTGGTGCAACGTCGCCCAGAGCGCGGCCAGCACCGCGATGATCACGCCCAAGGCAAGGCGCATCCGCCCCGGAACGCCCTTGGTGTTCTGTTTCGACACCTTGGCATAGTCATCCGCGAATCCGATGGCCGCATAAGACAGGGTCACGAAAAGCACCATCCAGACGTAAGGGTTGTCCAGACGTGCCCAGACAAGGGTCGAGGTCACAAGAGCACCGACAATCAGCAACCCGCCCATTGTTGGCGTGCCTGCCTTGGAAAAATGCCCCTCGGGGCCATCATTGCGGATCGGCTGGCCCTTGCCCTGCTTTCTGCGCAGCACGTTGATCAGGGGCTTTCCGAAGATGAACCCAAAGATCAGTGCCGTCATGAAGGCACCGCCTGCGCGGAAGGTGATATACCGGAAGAGGTTCCAGAAATCCCCGCCATCCGACAGGGCGGTCAACCAGTACAGCATGACAATACCTTTCTCACACGAGGCGCATGGGCGTGATCACCCATCAAGCGCGCCCCCTTGCCCCATTTTGCGCAGACCGTCAACAATCGAGGCCAATCCCATGCTGAGAGAGCCCTTGGCCAGAACAGTATCGCCGTCCCTGACCAGCGACGGCAACCGTCCGGCCATCTCGGCGCTGGTTTCGGACCAGAGACCGCGTTTGGCAGGGGGCAGCGCGTGGTGCAATGCCCGCATCAACGGGCCGATACAATGCACCTGATCGACATGTGCCATCGCTTCGGCATCGGCCATGGCGGCGTGCATCGCCACTTCCTGTGTGCCCAGCTCTTTCATGTCGCCCAGAATGGCGATGCGGCGTTTGCCTTGTGAGGCAGCGAGTACATCCAGCGCGGCCTCCAGCGAGGTCGGGTTGGCGTTATAGCTGTCATCCAGCAGTTCGATCTGCCCGCCGCCGGGCAGAGGAATGCTTTCCCGTACGCCGCGCCCCTTGACCGGGGACCATGCGCGCAGACCTGCGACGGCGTCATCGAGATCAACACCCAATTCAACGCAGGCTGCCAAGGCCCCCAGCGCGTTCATGGCGAAATGCGTACCGGCAGAGTTCACCTCAAATCGGATTACCTGTTCACCAACGGCAGCCTCGGCTTTCACGGTGTTCGCCGCCTGCTGAACGTCGGTCAGCCGGTAATCCGTTGCGCCTTGGCCGAAATCCACGATTCCGGCCCCCTGCCCAAGCGCCGTTTGGCGCAGGATGTCTGCGTGGTCGATATCTGCATTGACGATTGCCGCGCCACCGGGTTCGAGCCCTTCAAAGATCGCTGCTTTTTCATGGGCGATACCAGCGACGGACTCGAAGGCTTCCAGATGCACCGCCGCCACGGTTGTAACCAGCGCCACATGCGGGCGGGCCTGCCGGGCCAGCGGGGCAATCTCGCCCGGATGGTTCATTCCGATCTCGATCACTGCGAATTCAGTGTTACACGGCATCCGTGCAAGGGTCAGCGGAACGCCCCAGTGGTTGTTGTAACTGGCCACGCTGGCATGGGTTTTGCCTTGTGTTTCGAGGATCACGGCCAGCATTTCCTTGGTCGATGTCTTGCCGACACTGCCGGTCACCCCCACCACACGCGCATTCGTTCTGGCGCGTGCCGCCTGCCCCAAAGCCTCGAGCCCCGCCTGAACATCATCGACGATCAGCAGTGGCGCATCCGGCGATACGTTGTCGGGCATATGCGAGACCAAAGCCGCGCCCGCGCCTTTCTCAAGCGCTTGGGCCACGAATTCATGCCCGTCCCGCGCCGCTTTCAGCGCAACAAACAGATCACCGGGTTGAAGGGTTCGCGTGTCGATGGAGACACCATCAGCGGTCCAATCGGTCGTGACCCGCCCGCCCGTTGCCTGAGCGGCCTCGGATGCTGTCCAGAGCGTCATGCGACCCTCCCGTCCAGCGCGGCGACGGAAATGCTGGCCTGTTCCACATCATCAAAGGGCAGCACCTGATCGCCGACGACCTGCCCGGTTTCGTGGCCCTTGCCCGCAATCAGCAGTGCGTCGCCGGGTTGCAGGGCATCGATGCCGCGCAGAATGGCTTCGGCGCGGTCGCCGACCTCGGTCACGCTGACGTCGCCCGCTGCCTCGAGTGCACCTGCCATGACGGCGGCGCGGATGGCGGCGGGATCTTCGCTGCGCGGGTTGTCATCGGTGACGAAAACCATATCCGCATAGTTCGAGGCCGCCCTGCCCATCAGCGGGCGTTTCGTGGCATCGCGGTCGCCGCCCGCGCCGACAATGGCAATCAGGCGGCCCATCACATGCGGACGCAGCGCCTTGAGGGCGGTGGCCACGGCGTCGGGGGTGTGTGCGTAATCCACAAAAACTGTCGCGCCGTTGTCGCGGGTTGCGGCCAGCTGCATACGCCCGCGCACGGTGGTCAGATGCGGCAGTGTTTCAAAAACCCGTTCGGGGCTGTCGCCCGCAGCAATCACCAGACCGCAAGCCAGCAGGATGTTTTCGGCCTGGAACCCTCCGATCAGGTTCAGGCGGGTCTGGAAGGTCCGGCCCTGCCACGCAAATCGCAGGTCCTGCCCGGTGGCATCGAACCGCTGGTTGATCAGGCACAGATCGGCGTCGCCCAACCCGACGGTCAGCACCGATTGACCGCGCGCCTCGGCGATCCGGCGGACCCGAGACCCCTTGGGATCGCTCAGATTGATAACCGCGGTGCCATCCTGTGGCAGAACCCGGTCGAACAACCCGGCCTTTGCTGCGAAATACGCTTCAAAAGTCTCGTGGTAATCCAGATGGTCCTGCGTGAAGTTCGAAAACCCGGCAGCGGTCAGGTGCACGCCATCCAGGCGGCGCTGTTCGAGGCCGTGGGACGAGGCCTCCATCGCGGCATGGGTCACGCCGTTTTCGGCGGCTTCCGCCAGACAGCGATGCAAGGTGATCGGCTCGGGCGTAGTATGGGCCAGCGGCGCGGTCCATGCCCCTTCGACTCCGGTTGTCCCAAGGTTGACGGCCGCGTGGCCCAGTTCGGTCCAGATCTGGCGCACAAAGGTGGCAACCGAGGTTTTTCCGTTGGTTCCGGTGACTGCGACAATGGTCTGCGGCATCGCGCCGAACCACAGGGCGGCGGCCCCGGCCAGCGCCTGACGCGGGTCTTCGACAACCACCAGCGCCGCATCCGACACCGCAAGTTCAGCTGCTGCGATTCTCGCCCCTTCGGCATCGGTCAGGATGGCGGCGGCCCCCATGCGCAGGGCGTATTGGATGAACGAACCACCATGAACCCGCGTGCCGGGAAGGGCTGCGAACAGGAAACCGTCTTTCACCTCGCGGCTGTCAACGGCCAGCCCGGTGATCTCGGGGTTTACCCCGCCTCGCGCGGTCAGGGCCAGTTGGCTGAGTTTCTTTGACCTTGTGCCCATGACCCACCTCTTGCCGGACAGCCTAGTTTGAGGTCAGCGTTATAGCAGCGCCCGCCTCAGGCTCAAGCCGGGGACGCAAGCCCAGCAGAGGTGCCACGCGACCGATAAGTTCGGCAGCTACAGGCACTGCTGTCCAGCCTGCAGTTCGGCGTTTTTCACCGTAAGCCACGATCGAGGGTTCATCCAGCGTGACGATCAGAACATATTTCGGATCGTAGGCCGGGAAGATCGTTGCGAAAGTGGCGATGACCTTGTCTTCGTAATACCCGCCGCGTGGCTTGGGCTTGTCTGCCGTGCCGGTCTTGCCAGCCACGTCATACCCTTGCACTTCGCCAAAGCTGGCAGTGCCATCCGTCACCACCTTGCGCAGCATTTTCTGCGCCTGACGCGCGGTTCCCTGCGACATCACGCGGGGGCCGTATTGCGGACCGTTCTGGCGCAGGATGGTCGGGCTGACATAGTGCCCGCCATTGGCAATCGCCGCATATCCCGCCGCCAGATGCATCGGGCTGGTTGACAGGCCATGGCCGTAGGAGATGGTCACGGTGCTCAGCTCGCCCCATTTCTTCGGCATCAGCGGCACACCACCCTTGGCTTCGACAATCTCGAACGGAGTCGGTTCGAACATGCCGAGCGCATTCAGAAAGTCCTGCTGCCGCTGCGCACCGATCTGCAACGCCAGACGCCCGGTGCCACGGTTCGAGCTGTGGACGATCACATCCGCCACGCTGATCTTGCCGTAATTCTTGCCGTTAAATTCACCAATCGGGAAGCGCCCGATCTTCATCGGGCCGGATGTATCGATGATGGTGTTCGAGTTTACCAGCCCAAGCTCGACCGCCTGCGCGGCGGTGAAAATCTTGAAGACCGACCCCAGTTCGTACACGCCTTGCACATAGCGGTTGAACAGCGGGCTGTCTGAGGGATCAAACCCCGAGGTCGGCGGGCGCGGACGATCATTGGGATCGAATGAGGGCAGCGAGGCGGCGGATACAACCTCGCCCGTATGCGCATTCATCAGAACCGCCGACGCGCCCTTGGCATTCATGATCTTCATACCGCCATAGAGCACTTGTTCGACCGCGGCCTGAATGGTCAGGTCCAGCGACAGTTGCAGCGGCTTGTTGCCGTTGGCGGGATCGCGCAGATAGTCGTCAAACTGCTTTTCCACCCCGGCCACACCGATCACCTCGGCGGCGCTGACGCCCTCGCGGCCAAAGCCGGAGCCGCCAAGGATGTGCGCGGCCAGCTTGCCATTGGGATAGAGGCGCATTTCGCGCGGGCCAAACAGGATGCCGGGATCACCGATGTCGTGCACGGCCTGTTTCTGTTCGGGCGAGATGCGTTTCTTGATCCACAGGAACTTGCGGTTGCCGGTGAAGTCCTTGACCAGACGCTCTTTATCCAGATCGGGGAAGATCGCGACCAGCTGATCTGCTGCCGCAATCGGGTCGATCATCAGCGGTGGCTGCGCGTAGACGGAATAAGTGTCCAGATTGGTTGCCAGAATGCGCCCTTCGCGGTCGACGATATTGGCGCGCTGCATGGCAATCGCAGCCCCCGGCGCATTGGCCAGCGGCTCCTGCGCCTCGGACGTTGCCAACATACCCATGCGGACGCCAACCACCGTGAAAGCGCAAAAGAAGAACAACCCCAGCACCAGCAGACGCCCTTCGGCGCGGGCGCGGGCGCGGTCTTTCATGTCTTCGTGGCGCTTGCGGATGTTTTCACGCTCGATCGCCTTTGGGTTTTCGCCCCGGGCGCGGGCGTCAAGGATACGGGCCAGTGGGCGAAGGGGCGTGCGCGTCATGGGATCTGCACCTCGGCCAAGGCCTGAATGTCGGTGATGGCCTGCAATTCAATCGGGTCAACGATGGGCAGGTCAGGATCCTCGGCAAAGGCAATCTGGTCGGCGCGCCCGAACTGTTCGGCCCGCAGAGGCAGCAGACCAAGACGTTCAAAATTCAGGTCTGCCAGTTCTCGCAGCCGGTCCGGGCGGTTCAAATAGGCCCATTCGGCGTTCAGGACCGCCAGCCGCACCTGCGCCATGCCGATCTCGCGTTGCAGGGATTGCGTTTCCTTCACCACCTGTTGGGTGCGATAATTCTCCTGATAGGCCCAAAGCGCCAATCCGAACACGGACAGGGCAGTCAACACATACAAAACACTCTTCATCTTGCCCTTCCCCCAAGTTGAGGCGTTCCAATGGCGCGGGCCTCAATTTCCCCCGCCGGAGCATCGGTACGGATCGCAACACGCAGCTTGGCCGAGCGCGCGCGCGGGTTTTCCTGCAATTCCTGTTCGTCGGGCCCCACCGCCTTGCGGGTCTTCAGCGTAAATTGCGGCCGGTCCTGTTCCATCTCGGGCGCATAGCGGTTCGCACGCCCTGTCTTGCCCGCGCGCGACTGAAAGAACCGTTTGACCATCCGGTCCTCGATGGAATGGAAGGTGACAACGGCCAGCTGCCCACCAGGTTTCAGCGCACGTTCGGCAGCCATAAGGCCCTGAAACAGCTCTTCATATTCGGCATTCACCGCGATCCGCAGGCCCTGAAAACTGCGCGTTGCGGGATGCGATTGCCCCGGTTTCGGACGCGGCAGGCAGGATTCGACAATCTCGGCCAGTCGCAGGGTTGTTGTGATCGGCGCCTCGGTTCGTGCCCTGACAATCGCCTTGGCAATCCGGCGGCTGGCGCGTTCTTCGCCATAGTGGAACAGGATATCGGCCAGTTGCGCCTCGGTCGCGGTGTTTACCAGATCGGCGGCGCTTTCGCCTTGCTGGCTCATCCGCATATCCAGCGGACCGTCCTTCATGAAGGAAAACCCGCGCTCGGCCTGATCCAGCTGCATCGAGGACACGCCAAGATCCAGTACAACGCCGTCCAGGTCCTGCGCGTATTCGTCCATGCGCGAAAATACGCCGGGCTGCATCACCAGCCGGTCGCCGTAATCCTGCGCCCAATCTGCCGCCATTTCAAAGGCCAGCGGATCTCGGTCTACACCGATAACCTTGTCCGCCCCGGCCTCCAACAGCCCGCGCGTGTAGCCGCCCGCGCCAAACGTGCCGTCCAGCCAGATGCCAGTGACCGGCGCAACCGCAGCCAGCAAGGGGCGCAGCAGAACGGGAATATGTGGTTTTTCTGATGAGGACGCAGCGCCGGCCATGCCGTTACGCATCCCCGGTGCCATCTAGGAACTGCATCGGATCAAAATCGTCAGGCAGATCATCCATCCATTCTTCGGTCTTGGCCAGTTCCTCGACCTCGTAGGTCTCGGGTTTCCAGATCTGAAAGGTGTCACCTGCGGCAATAAAGAACGCCTCTCCTTCCAGACCGATCTTGCTGCGCAGCTTGGCGGGCAGCACAAGACGCCCGGTTTCGTCCACGTTGGTCGGGAAGGACTGACCGTGGAACATGCGCTGCAACATCCGCCGCTGCATCGAGCCACGCGGCAAGGCATCGATCTTGGCATCAACCTCGTCAATCGCCTGCATGGTATAGCATTCAAGGAACCTGCGGCGGTGGTCACCATAGACAATCACCAGTTCAGGGTTGTCACCGGGCTGCCAGTTGGGATCGGACGATTCAAGCACACGGCGAAACGAGGCCGGGATCGACACCCTGCCCTTCGTATCCACCTTGTGGTGGCTCTCACCTCTAAACCTGCGCGCCAAGACGACTGTCCCTTTCGCTTGCGCCCCACCTTGAATTCACGGTCCCCCCGGATGAAAAACGGCGGGTTGATCTGCTGCCACTGATCAACCCGCCGCATTGACCCGCTAAGCGGGATGTCCAGCTGCGCGCGCCACCTGGGGGGATGTCTGCTCGCCCGCGCGCCGGATCTCTTGGTTGATGAAAGCGAGATGCCTGTATGAAACCTGAATATTTTTGGTCGGGGTCGTTTGGTGCCCCTGCTGCCTCGTCCTCATCGGATGTATTAGGGATGACATGGGAATTCATGGAAATCAATAGGAAACTTGCGCAGCGTGTCATGAGGAACACGGCCAGAGCGGAATATCATTGAAGGATTCGAGTCCCGCGACACCAGTTTTAGCGTGTGATGAAAAACACGCCCCTATATATAGAAAATTCTGCGGCCGAATTTTTTCCCGCGATTTCCCAAGAAATTTGCCTGCTTTTCTTTTGGACTGGAAATATTAGCCCCAAATGCACAATCAGCCCTTCGAATCGTTCAGAATTTCGGATCGCTTTCCGGCAATCTCCCCCACGCGACCACATCGCCCCATGATTTCCCACGAGCGATTTACCCATGCCTTGTCAACATCAGAACGGATATGTTTTGCCCATTTTCCCGCCGAGCGCGCTCAATTCAAAGGCAGGCCGCCGTGAAGAGCCAGATGTCGTCGCAAAAGCTGACCTAGGGTCGACCCCATATTTTCAAGGCGCATCGCGGCAGGAAGAAAAAACTGAGCCAATCTATGCATTTGCTGCATAGCAGCATTGATGTCGTGACCTATTGTGCAATTGCAGCATTTGCCTATCTTCAGTCTCAAGCAAGGGCCGGACGATACCGGCAAGACAAAAAGATACGGATGAAGAGCATGGCAGTCGCAAGCACGCATACAGCAGTAAAGAACGCACCGGCGTTTGGTTTTGGCGCAGTTTTGGAAAACGCAAAGACCCGGTTCGTACGCTATCGCCTGTACCGCCAGACCGTCAATGAACTGTCCGCTCTGTCGAACCGCGAGCTGGCCGATCTTGGCCTGCACCGCTCGATGATCCGCCGCGTTGCCATGCAGGCAGCGAGCGAACAATCCGCGCGATAAGCGCAACACGCATACTGAGATCAGGCCCTTCCTCCTCCCTTAGGGTCTGTAATCAGCGGCAGCGTCTTCCTCCTCCCTGACGTTGCCGCACCTTATACCGGCCTCAACCTGCCGGACACGGATACATCGGGGCTTCCTCCTCCCTGCCTTGATGTTGAAAGCGCGCGGCGATGTCTTCCTCCTCCCTGACATCGCCGCGTCTTCCTCATACCGGGTTCAAACCCGGGTTCGCATACATCAGGGCTCTCCTCCTCCCTGCTCTGATGTTGACAAGACGGCGGTTCCCTCTCCTCCTCCCTGGGAACCGCCGTTTTTTGTTTTTCAGACACTGGTGTAGGATTGCATCCTGACTTCTGATGCGGAGGACGCCATGGCCGCCTATTTCATTGCGCAGATCAACATTCACGACCCCGACGGGTACCAGGGCTATCTGGCAGGTTTCATGCCGATCTTCGACCGCCACGGCGGTCGCCTGCTGACGGTCTCATCCAAACCGGTCGAACGGATCGAAGGCGATTGGCCAGAAGGCGGGATTGTGTTGATGGAGTTTCCGGATCTTGCAGCGGCGAACGCCTGGAAGGACGACCCGGATTACATCGAACTGGCGAAGATCCGAAAGGCCACCGCAACCACCAATCTGGTTCTGGTCGACGGGATATGACGCCTCAGAACGGGACGTCATCCTTGTTGGTCAGAAAACGCGAGACCACTTTCTTGATGCCCGCCTTGTCGAAATCGACCTCGACCTTGTCACCTTCGATCCCGATCACCGCGCCATAACCGAATTTCTGGTGAAACACCCGCTCGCCCAGCGTGAAACTGGCCAGTGCGGTGGCGTCGATCACCGTGTTGCGGCTTTCGCGGGGTTGCGACATGCCATATTGGCCCTGCCGCGCCTGCAGCCGTCTCCAGCCCGGCGAGTTATAGACGTTGGCTTCGGCCGCGCGGGTTTCTATGCCCGCCGTCTGATGACCGCCACCATAAAGGCCCGGAGGTGTCAGCACCTCGACATGGTCCTCGGGCAACTCGTCAATGAACCGTGACGGCATCGAGTTCTGCCATTGCCCGAATACCCGCCGGTTTGCGGCGAAGGAAATCGTACAAACCTCTTCGGCGCGGGTGATGCCGACATAGGCCAGACGGCGTTCTTCCTCGAGTCCTTTGAGGCCGGTTTCGTCCATCGACCGCTGCGAGGGGAACAGCCCGTCTTCCCACCCCGGCAGGAAAACGACGGGAAACTCCAGCCCCTTGGCCGCGTGCAGGGTCATGATCGAGACTTTAGCGCCGTCACCATCCTGCTCATTGTCCATGACCAGGCTGACATGTTCCAGAAACCCTTGCAGGTTTTCGAAATTGTCCAGTTGGTTGACCAGTTCCTTGAGGTTTTCCAGACGCCCCGGCGCTTCGGGGGTCTTGTCGTTCTGCCAATGGGCCGTATAGCCAGATTCGTCGAGAATGATCTGGGCCAGTTCGATATGGGTATGCTCGGGCGCGCCATATCGGATAGGCGAAACCCCATCATCGATAACAGTGTCATCATCGACCTCAATCCGGGGACCGCGTGTCATCGCATTCCAGCGCACCAACCCGTCGATCAATTCGCGCAGCGCTTTGCCGCCCTTGCCCTTGATCAGCCCATTGTCGACTGCGATCCGGGCACCTTCGACCAGAGACACGCCGTTCTCACGCGCCACAATCTGAATGGCCTGCTGCGCCTTGTCGCCCAATCCGCGTTTAGGCGTATTCACGATCCGCTCGAACGCCAGATCATCCTCGGGGCTGGTCACCAGTCGGAAATAAGCCATGGCATCGCGGATCTCCATCCGCTCGTAGAAACGCGGGCCGCCGATCACCTTGTAGGGCAGACCGATGGTCAGGAACCGGTCCTCGAAGGCGCGCATCTGGTGCGAGGCACGGACGAGAATCGCCATCTCATCAAGATTCATCGGACGGATACCGCGCGTCCCGCCCTGCATCGCGTCGATTTCCTCACCGATCCAGCGGGCCTCTTCCTCGCCATCCCAATGGCCGATCAGGTTGACCTTGTGGCCGTCTTTGGCATCGGTCCACAGCTCTTTACCCAAACGGCTTTCGTTGCCCCGAATGACGTTGGAAGCTGCTGCCAGAATATGTGGGGTCGAGCGATAGTTTTGTTCCAGCCGCACCACGTAGGCACCGGGAAAGTCCTTTTCAAACCGCAGGATGTTACCCACCTCGGCCCCGCGCCAGCCATAGATCGACTGGTCGTCATCGCCCACGCAGCAGATGTTCTTGTGCCCCCCGGCCAGCAGGCGCAACCACAGGTACTGGGCAACGTTGGTATCCTGATACTCATCCACAAGGATGTAGCGGAACCAGCGCTGGTATTGTTCCAGAACATCCGGATGGGTCTGAAAAATCGTGACCATGTGCAACAGCAGGTCGCCGAAATCCACCGCATTCAGCTCGCGCAGGCGGGTCTGGTATTGAGCATAGAGCTCAATGCCCTTGTTGTTATAGGCCCCGGCATCCGCCGCAGGCACCTTGTCGGGCGTCAGCGCACGGTTTTTCCAGTCATCGATGATCCCCGCCAGCATCCGAGCCGGCCAGCGTTTGTCATCGATATTGGCGGCCCGAACCAATTGCTTGAGCAGGCGCAGCTGGTCGTCGCTGTCCAGAATGGTGAAGTTCGATTCCAGATCGACCAGTTCCGCATGGCGGCGCAGCAGTTTGACGCAAATGGAATGGAAGGTGCCCAGCCATGGCATCCCCTCGGCGGGCTGGCCAAGCAGGCGGCCTACTCGTTCTTTCATCTCGCGCGCGGCCTTGTTGGTGAAGGTCACCGACAGAATCTCGTTCGGGCGCGCGCGCGCTGTGTTGAGCAGATGCGCAATCCGGGCCGTCAGCGCCTTGGTCTTGCCGGTCCCCGCCCCGGCCAGCATCAGAACCGGGCCGTCCAGACGTTCGACCGCGTCACGTTGCGCCGGGTTCAGATCATCCAGATAGGGTGAAGGGCGCACGGCCATAGCCCGCGCCGACAGGGATGCGCCTTCGAAGGCGTCCATTTCGTCAAAACTACTCATGCCCCCAAACTACGCCGGATGATCGCCGAGGGAAAGAGTTTGTTCACGGCTTGTTCGCGGGGATTTTTCAGGTCTTTTTGCATTCAATTCTAAACAAAGATGCCGCTGCCCTGTAGAGCTGTTAACCCTCTGTCAAGTCCTGACCCGGATGCTGGTTCCATGGCTGCGGGAGTGGAACAGATGGAAGCGACGGAACTGGCGGGCGGGTCGTCACGGCTGAAACTTGTGGGTGTGACCTTGATTCTGATCGCGCTGACAGCGGCAGCGGGATGGGGCATCTATGCTGCCCCTGCCCCGGTTGTAGACCGCATGTTGGAATCGGACCTGCGAAAAGACGCCATGCGGTTAAGCCGTCAGGTCGAAAGCCATCTGAACAATCTGGATGCAACGTTTCGGTTCCATGAGTTGAACGAGCATGACGCGGAATTCCTGATGCTGTTGCCCGAAACCTCGGATATTTATCGGTTCAAGCTGTTTGACGCATCCGGTCAGGTGTTCTGGTCGACCCGTGCAAACGATATCGGGGCCGTAAATACAAAACCTTACTTCCAGTCGGTTGTCGCCGCCGGAAGGGTCTACTACAACCACGAAGAAAAGCCCGCGACAGAGGTTGATTCATTTGACAACGACCCCGCTAAGCGAACCGGCCCGGGCAGCCGCCATGTGGCAGAAGTCTATACGCCGATCACCGTGGATGGCGTATTCCTGGGCGCTATCGAGTTCTATTCGGACATCACCGATCTCAGGACCCTGTTCATTACCCGTGTGCGTTGGTCGTTGGTGTTTCTTAGCGGTGTCGCGCTGCTAGCACTGACCACTGTCATACTGATTGTCCACCGCACCAACCGCCGCCAGATGCGTGATTTGCGCAAACGGGCCGTGAAAGAACGCGAACTGATGGGAGAGCAGCTTCGCCTGGCGCGCGAGGTGCGCCTGCTGGGCGAGTTGAACGAATGGCTGCAATCAAGCCGCTCACTGGATGAGCTTTTTGACATGGTGGCGCGCTTTATGACCCATATCCTGCCCGAGGCCGAGGGAAGCGTGTACGTCTATTCCAACTCGCGCGATGTGCTGGACGGGTGTGCCAGCTGGAACGGGGGAACGCATAAATCTCATATCCATCCGGAAGGATGCTGGGGCTTGAGGCGCGGCCGGACTTATGAGTTCGGTGCCTCAGAGATCGATTTTGTCTGCGAACATGCCGAACCGCATGACGGACGGCCCTATTTCTGTTTTCCCATTCTGGCCCACGGGGAAACCGTTGGCCTGTTGCATCTGCGCGCGGCTGAGGGGCGAGAGGCCTGTTTCCATAAAAGCCGCAAACTGGCGCAGCTGTGCGCCGAACAGATCAGCATGGCAATCGCCAATGTCCGCATGCGCGATCAGCTGCATGACCAGTCGGTGCGCGACCCGCTGACCGGGCTGTTCAACCGCCGCCACATGACCGAGACATTGCGCAAGGCCATCAGCCGCAGCCAGCAGACCGGTGCGGCGCTGAGCCTGATTGCCGTGGACGTGGACCACTTCAAGAAATTCAACGACACGCACGGTCATGACGCGGGAGACATGGTGTTGCGTGCCGTCGGCGCGGCGCTGGAACAGGGTTGCGACCGGGACGAGATCGCCTGCCGCATCGGCGGCGAGGAATTCATGCTGATTCTGCCCGACAACCGCCCCGAAGATGCCATGACCCGTGCCGAGCAGTTGCGCCAGTCGGTCGAGGCGGTCATTGTCCGCTATGGTGAAAAGGCCCTGCCCCGTATCACAATCTCGGTCGGGGTCGCGCATTACCCCGCCCACGGCACCATGCCGCAGGATTTGATGCGTGCCGCGGATGATGCGCTGTATGTCGCCAAGGACAAGGGGCGCAATCAGGTTCACGTCGCCGCCGGGGCGCTGGAGCAGGCAAGGCGCGTTCCTGCAACGGGTAAACGCCCATCGCCGGAAGCCGCTTGAAAACCTTGCCGAATCGCCCCGCAGGCCGGATCAATCCGTATGGACCTGCACAGCGCCTATCCCGGCATTCCAGATCTGAAACGCCGCGCACGCCGTCGGCTGCCGCACTTCGTGTGGGAATATATCGACAGCGGCACCGGGATTGAAACGACGCGGCATCGCAATCGAAAGGCGCTGGATGATGTCCGTCTGAGCCCCTCGATCCTGCATGGGGACCTTGAATTCGATACGTCGGTGAAAATCTTGGGCGGCACCTGTCCTTTGCCCTTCGGTATTGCACCGATCGGGATGTCCGGTCTGGTCTGGCCTGATGCGGAGCGGTTGCTGGCACAGGCCGCCGCCAAAGCAGGCATTCCCTATTCGCTGTCGACGGTGGCCAGTCAGAGCCCAGAAGACCTGGCCCCCTATCTGGGCGAGACCGCGTGGTTCCAGCTGTATCCGCCAAGGGACCCCGAGATTCGCATGGACATGCTGAACCGGGCGCGCCGGGCGGGATTTCGAACTTTGGTTCTGACCGCTGACGTCCCTTTCGCCTCGCGCAGGGAGCGGCAAACACGCTCGGGCCTGCGGCAGCCGCCGAAACTGACACTGCGCCTGCTGGCACAGATCGTCCAAAGGCCCGCCTGGGCACTGGGCATGCTGCGCAGCGGCGTTCCACATATGCGCACACTGGACAAGTATATCGATGACCCCGGTGATCTGCCGCCGACGGCCCATGTCGGATACCTGCTGCGAACCTCTCCGGATCTGGATTACGTCAAATGGCTGCGCGATCATTGGGAAGGGCCGTTTGTCGTGAAAGGCATCCTACGCCCCGAGGATGCGGACAGGCTGGAACAAGTGGGTGTGGACGCCCTGTGGGTGTCGAATCACGGGGGCCGACAGTTCGATGCAGCCCCGGCCAGCATCGAGATTCTTCCCGCGATCCGGAACGCGACCCGCCTGCCACTTATATTCGACAGCGGTGTCGAAGGCGGGCTGGATATCTTGCGCGCGCTGTCGCTGGGCGCGAATTTCGTCATGCTGGGGCGCGCTTTTTTGTACGGTCTTGCGGCACTTGGCGCAAAAGGCCCCGCGCATGTGATCGATATCCTGAGGCAGGATCTGCACGCGAATATGGGTCAGATGGGACTGGCCGATTTATGTCAGTTTGAGACGAAACGCTAAATTATTGATGCTGCAACGCGGCATCCCTATAAGTGTGCCGAGGCCAAAGGGCGTTTGCGAGCGATAACATGCCGGTTCTACCCAGAAGAACGGATGTACCTGTGCGTATTCTCCGCCCAATAAGACGCCCAAACACCAAAGACCGGGACCTGATATGACAGACTTCAACAAGATCCTGATCGCCAATCGCGGCGAGATTGCCATCCGCGTCATGCGCGCAGCAAACGAGATGGGCAAACGCACCGTCGCTGTTTACGCTGAGGAAGACAAACTGGGCCTGCACCGGTTCAAGGCGGATGAGGCCTATCAGATTGGCGAGGGCATGGGTCCGGTCGCGGCGTATCTGTCGATTGACGAGATCATCCGCGTGGCCAAACACTGCGGCGCGGATGCGATCCATCCGGGCTATGGCCTGCTGTCCGAAAACCCGGATTTCGTGGATGCCTGCGTCAAGAACGGCATCACCTTCATCGGCCCCCGGGCCGAGACCATGCGCGCATTGGGTGACAAGGCCAGCGCGCGGCGCGTGGCCATCGCGGCCGGTGTGCCTGTCATTCCGGCCACCGAAGTTCTGGGTGATGACATGGACGCGATCCGCAAGGAGGCCGCCGAGATCGGATACCCGCTGATGCTCAAGGCGTCCTGGGGCGGCGGCGGGCGCGGGATGCGCCCGATCCAGTCGGAGGATGAGCTGGAAGAAAAGGTTCTGGAAGGCCGCCGCGAGGCTGAGGCCGCCTTTGGCAATGGCGAAGGCTATCTGGAAAAGATGATCATCCGTGCCCGCCATGTCGAGGTGCAGATCCTGGGCGACAAGCATGGTGAGATTTATCATCTGTACGAACGCGACTGCTCGGTCCAGCGCCGGAACCAGAAGGTCGTCGAACGTGCCCCTGCCCCTTACCTGTCCGAAGATCAGCGCGCCGAGATTTGCGAACTGGGCCGCAAGATCTGTGCCCATGTGAATTACGAATGCGCAGGCACTGTCGAGTTCCTGATGGATATGGAGACGGGCAAGTTCTACTTCATCGAGGTAAACCCGCGCGTACAGGTCGAACACACGGTCACCGAAGAGGTCACCGGCATCGATATCGTTCAAGCGCAGATCCTGATCGCCGAAGGCAAAACGCTGGCCGAAGCCACCGGTGCCACCAGTCAGGCAGAGGTGCATCTGAACGGTCACGCGCTGCAGACACGGATCACCACAGAAGACCCGCAGAACAACTTCATCCCCGACTACGGGCGTATCACCGCCTACCGCTCGGCCACGGGCATGGGCATTCGTCTGGATGGCGGCACGGCCTATGCGGGCGGGGTGATTACGCGGTATTACGACTCGCTGCTGACAAAGGTCACTGCCTGGGCGCCGACACCCGAGAAGGCGATCAGCCGGATGGACCGCGCCCTGCGCGAGTTCCGTATTCGCGGCGTCAGCACCAATATCGATTTCGTTATCAACCTGCTGAAGCACCCAACCTTCCTGTCGAATGAATACACCACCAAATTCATCGACACGACGCCGGATCTGTTTGCCTTCAAACGCCGCCGCGACCGGGGCACCAAGGTTCTGACCTATATCGCCGATATCACTGTCAATGGTCATCCCGAAACCAAGGGCCGCCCCGAACCTCGTGCCGACCTGAAAGTCGCCAAGCCCCCCGCGCAGAAGGCCGAGCCGCGGATGGGTACGCGCAACCTGCTGGAGCAGAAAGGCCCGCAGGCCGTGGCGGACTGGATGAAAGCGCAGCGGCAGCTGCTGATCACCGACACCACCATGCGCGACGGACACCAGTCGCTGCTGGCGACCCGGATGCGGTCGATCGACATGATCAAGGTGGCGCCAACCTATGCCGCGAACCTGCCGCAGCTGTTCTCGGTCGAGTGCTGGGGCGGTGCGACGTTCGACGTGGCCTATCGCTTCCTGCAGGAATGCCCATGGCAGCGTCTGCGCGACCTGCGTGAGGCAATGCCGAACCTGATGACGCAGATGCTGCTGCGGGGTGCGAACGGGGTTGGTTACACCAATTACCCCGACAACGTGGTGCAGGAATTCGTGCGCCAGGCATCGAAAAACATTGATGTCTTCCGCGTCTTCGACTCGCTGAACTGGGTCGAGAACATGCGTGTTGCGATGGATGCTGTTATCGACAACGGCAAGATCTGCGAGGGCACCGTTTGTTATACCGGCGATATTCTGGATCCTGATCGCGCCAAATATAACCTGAAATACTATGTCGGCATGGCCAAGGAACTGCGCGACGCAGGCGCGCATATTCTGGGTCTGAAGGATATGGCGGGCCTGTTGAAACCAGCCTCGGCCAAGATTCTGATCCGGGCGCTGAAGGAAGAGGTTGGGTTGCCGATCCACTTCCACACCCATGACACGGCCGGCATCGCCAGCGCCACCATCCTTGCCGCCTCTGAGGCGGGTGTGGACGCGGTGGATTGCGCAATGGACAGCTTCAGCGGCAACACCTCCCAGGCGACGCTGGGCACCGTGGTCGAGGCCCTGCGCCACACCGACCGTGACACCGGGCTGGACATCAAGGCCATCCGCGAGATCAGCGATTACTTCGAGGCCGTGCGCGGTCAATATGCGGCCTTCGAATCAAGCCTGCAGGCCCCGGCGTCCGAGGTGTATCTGCACGAGATGCCAGGCGGTCAGTTCACCAACCTCAAGGCGCAGGCGCGCAGCCTGGGTCTGGAAGAGCGCTGGCACGAGGTCGCGCAGATGTACGCCGATGTGAACCAGATGTTCGGCGATATCGTAAAGGTAACGCCGTCGTCGAAAGTTGTTGGCGACATGGCCCTGATGATGGTCAGTCAGGGCCTGACCCGCGAGCAGGTCGAGGATCCGGCGACGGATGTGGCCTTTCCCGACTCGGTCGTCGACATGATGCGCGGCAATCTGGGTCAGCCTCCGGGAGGATTCCCGAACACCATCATCAAGAAGGTGCTGAAGGACGAGGCCCCCAACACCCAGCGCCCCGGCAAGGACGTGCCTGCCGTCGATCTTGAAGCCACCCGCGCCGAGCTGTCCAAGCAGTTGGAAGGCAAAGAAGTCGATGACGAGGATCTGAACGGGTACCTGATGTATCCCAAGGTGTTTCTGGATTACATGGGCCGTCACCGGATTTACGGCCCGGTCCGCACCCTTCCCACGCGCACCTTCTTTTACGGCATGGAACCCGGCGAAGAGATCACGGCCGAGATCGACCCCGGCAAGACGCTGGAAATCCGGTGTCAGGCCATCGGCGAGACGGATGAAAAAGGTGAGGTCAAGGTTTTCTTCGAACTCAACGGCCAGCCGCGTGTGATCCGGGTGCCGAACCGGATGGTCACATCAACCACACAGGCGCGCCCAAAGGCCGAGGTCGGCAACCCTGATCATGTCGGTGCACCGATGCCGGGTGTTGTGGCCACTGTTACCGTCACCGCAGGCCAGCAGGTCAAGGAAGGCGACATGCTGCTGACCATCGAGGCAATGAAGATGGAAACCGGTATCCATGCCGAGCGTGATGCGACGGTCAAAGCCGTGCATATCCAGCCCGGCGGCCAGATTGACGCAAAGGACCTTCTGATCGAACTGGAATAAGACGGAAAACAACCTAATGTTCGTCAGGCCGTGTGGGAGACCGCACGGCCTTTTTCTATGATTGAGCGGAGACCCATTATGCTTGCAATCACCCCGATCTATGCGGCCTTGGTCGCACTTCTCTACGTCGCACTCAGCGTCAAAGTGATCCTGCAACGACGCAGCGATAAGATCTCGGTCGGGGATGGTGGCAGCAAGCTGATGATCAAGGCGATACGGACACACTCGAACTGCGCCGAATACGCCCCGATTTCCCTGTTGCTGATTGCCATGGTTGAGCTACAGGGCGCGGCCGGGGGTTTGGTCCATCTGCTGGGGCTGATGTTACTGGCGGGGCGTCTTTTGCACGCGTACGGATTTGGGCGAACGCCGCAGATCGTCATCCTGCGGCAGGCCGGCATGAGCCTGACGTTCCTCGCCATTCTGGGGGCGGCTTTCGCAAACCTGATTCTGGCGCTTTAGGCCGTCTGGCGGGTGTTACCCTGCCAGAACGGTTGTTTCGATCTGCGGTGCACCCAGCAGAACCGGTGTGAACTGATCATGTTCATGCAGGTCCGGCTTCAGGATGGCAGCGCCGATCAGAATCATCGCGGCAAGTGTCACGATCTTCAGGTCTGCAACGGATATCATGACGGCACCTCCTGCCTGTGTTTTAATGATTTGCATTACGGGTTGAACGGATCACGGGCCGGATTCCGTCGAAAAGATTTTTCCCGCTTTTTGTGTTTTTCCGCTTGCAGCCCCGCGTGGGAATTTATACATCCCTCCTCACTCAACGGCGCGGGCGTAGCTCAGGGGTAGAGCATAACCTTGCCAAGGTTAGGGTCGGGCGTTCGAATCGCCTCGCCCGCTCCATTGAGAGGTCTTCGGACCACATGTGTATCTGATGCGGGCGTAGCTCAGGGGTAGAGCATAACCTTGCCAAGGTTAGGGTCGGGCGTTCGAATCGCCTCGCCCGCTCCAGATACCAAACCTTCCAAACATGCTGGTTCTTCTGCCCCGGTTGCGGCATTCTGAATGCAATTCGCAACACGGGATGTTCGCATGTCTGATTATGTTATCCGCCCCTTGTCCGCTGATGAGTTGCAGGAGGCTGTGGATTGGGCCGGGCGCGAGGGGTGGAATCCGGGTCGTCACGATGCCGAGTGCTTTCGTACAACTGATCCCGATGGGTTCTTGGGAGGTTTTCTGGATGGCGAATTGATCGCGTCTGTCTCGGCGGTGAACTACGACGATGATTTTGCCTTTTTGGGTTTCTACATCGTCAAGCCAGAATACAGACACCATGGCCACGGGCTTGAGATTGCGCAGCACGCGCTGGCCCACTGTGCCGGGCGCAACATGGGTCTGGATGGCGTGGTCGAGCAGCAGGACAACTACCGGAAATCCGGGTTCACCTTTGCCTATAACAACTACCGCTTTTCAGGGCGGGTTGCAGATATCCTAGGCGCGCTGGCACCGACCGCTGGTGTTGATGTGCTGAGCACCGTTTCAGATGCGTTAAGGGACTATGATCGTCAGCTTTTCCCCGCCCGGCGCGATGCGTTCCTGCATGGTTGGCTGAGCGCAAGCGGCCATGTGTCCCGCGTGTTTACCGAAGACGGGCAGATCAAAGGCTATGCCACGCTGCGCCCCTGTCGGACCGGATACAAGGTCGGGCCGCTGTTTGCGGACCGCGCCGACATTGCCGAAGCACTGCTTGCAAGCGTATTAAAAGCTCTGCCCGAAGATCAAAGTGGGCAAGAGGTGTTCATCGACATGCCACAACCCAACAATGCCGCCTTTGCACTGGCCGACAAGCTGGGTCTTACGAAAGTGTTCGAAACCGCCCGGATGTATTCCGGCGATCAACCGGATATCGACCTGACCCGCATCTATGGCGTGACAACGTTTGAGTTGGGTTAAAACGCCTTGAACGTCATCGTCGTCAGCGAGCGTTCGATATTGGGAATCACCAGCAGGTGTTCGTTGATGAAATGGCCTACATCCTCGGTTTCGGGGATGTAGAGCTTGAGCATCAGATCAAACTCACCACTAGTGGAATAAAGCTCTGAGTGTATTTCGCGCAGCGCGATTTCCTCGGCGACCTTGTAGGTGGTGCCGGGTTTGCAGCGGATCTGGATGAATACGCAGGTGGACATGGCGTGGCCCTGTTGGTTCGTGTTGTCTGCAAGCTGACATGGTGCCGGGCCGGGTGCAATCCCTTGCAACAGTTTGCAGCGATTGCAACGCATGGTCTGGATCAACCGGCCCCACCCCGTCTATAAGCGCGCCTGTAGCAAAAGGAATTCGCCCATGCGCACCGCTTCGATCAGCCGCAAGACCGCCGAAACCGAAATTTCGGTCGAGGTCAATCTGGATGGCACCGGCACCTATGACAATCAGACCGGCGTCGGGTTCTTTGACCATATGCTGGACCAGCTGGCGCGCCACTCGTTGATTGATATGACAATCCGCGCCAAGGGTGACTATCACATCGACGATCACCACACGGTCGAGGATACCGGCATCGCCCTGGGTCAGGCTTTGACACAGGCCCTGGGCGACAAGAAGGGCATCCGGCGCTATGGCGAATGCCATCTACCGATGGATGACGCTCAGGTGCGCTGTGCGCTGGACCTGTCGGGCCGTCCGTTCCTGATGTGGACTGTCGATCTGCCGACGCAAAAGATCGGTACGTTCGACACGGAACTGGTGCGCGAGTTTTTTCAGGCGCTCAGCACCCATGGCGGCATTACCCTGCATATTGACCAGTTGCACGGCTTCAACAGCCACCACATCGCCGAGGCTGCGTTCAAGGCTGTCGCGCGCGCGTTGCGTGATGCGGTTGAGACCGATCCGCGCAAGGCGGATGCGATTCCGTCGACCAAGGGCGCGCTGTAAATGCTGACAGCCATCATCGACTATGAAAGCGGCAATCTGCATTCAGCGGAAAAGGCGTTTCAGCGCATGGCGCAAGAGGTCGGCGCTGGTGACGTTGTCGTCACCTCTGACGCGGATGTGGTTGCGCGTGCGGACCGACTGGTTCTGCCCGGAGATGGCGCTTTCCCGGCCTGTGCCGCCGAGCTGCGCGGCCATAAGGGTATTTATGACGCGATGGTCGAAGCGGTCGAACAGAAGGGCCGTCCGTTTCTGGGTATCTGTGTTGGTATGCAGCTGATGGCAACCAAAGGCCATGAATACACAGAGACCGATGGTCTGGGCTGGGTGGCAGGTGATGTTGTTCGGATCGAACCGTCAGATGCCGCGCTGAAAGTGCCGCATATGGGCTGGAACGATCTGGTTCTGGAAAGCGATCACCCGATCTTTGCCGGGGTGAAATCAGGCGATCACACCTATTTCGTCCATTCCTACCACTTCCGTGTAAGCAACCCGGCGCAGCGGTTGGCTTATGTGGAATATGGGCAGGACGTCACGGCCGTGATTGGCCGCGACACGATGGTTGGGATGCAGTTTCACCCCGAGAAAAGCCAGGATGTTGGCCTGCGCATGCTGGGCAACTTCCTGACCTGGAAGCCCTGAGGCTTACTGAACCCGCGTCCAGGTTTGCCCGCGACAGATCAGGCCGCCCGCCACGCATCCCTTGACGGTCAGCTTGTTCTGGCCGTCCAGTGACATCTTCGAGTTGTAGGTTTTGTCCCGGTCGGGGGCCCAGATTTTACCACTGTCATAGCTGCCGCCCCCTTCGGGAACCATGTCCCAGATGATCTTTTTGCCAAGGTTCTCATATTCCAGCTGCTGGTTGCCATCCGCGTCGAAAGCGCTGTCGATGGTGCCGCAGATCGCACTGCCGCATTCGGAAATCGTCACATGCAGATAGCCACCTGTATCGCCCGGCGCGGTTTTCCACAGGCCGTCAACCGGATCGTCCGCAAAAGCAGCCGTAGCAAGCAGCATCAGGCCCGCTGAAAGAGTAAAAGTTTTCATGATTTTCTCCCTGTTTTGAAGGCAGTCTGACCCGCCGGTGGGCGACGGGCAAGAATGACCCAGCGTCGCGTTGCATCCCCTGCCCTGCTTGTGCGATATCCCGCGCGTGTAACAGTGATATAGGGCCGCCCGACATGATCCTCTACCCCGCCATCGACCTCAAAGACGGCAATGCCGTACGCCTGCTGCGTGGTGAAATGGACAAGGCCACCGTGTTCAACGAAGACCCGGCCGCTCAGGCCCGTGCTTTTGTCGAGGCAGGGTGCGAATGGCTGCATCTGGTCGACCTGAACGGCGCATTCGCAGGCGAGCCGGTCAACGCAGCGCCGGTTGAGGCAATTCTGAAAGCGTGCAAGGTGCCTGCGCAACTGGGCGGCGGCATCCGTGACATGGCCACGATCGAAACCTGGATCGAGAAAGGGCTGGCGCGGGTCATTTTGGGCACTGTCGCTGTCGAAAACCCCGACCTTGTGCGCGAAGCAGCCAAAGCCTTTCCCGGCAAGGTCGCCGTCGGAATCGACGCACGCAACGGCATGGTGGCCACCAAGGGCTGGGCCGAAGAGACCGACGTTCAGGTCACCGATCTGGCCCGTAGTTTCGAAGACGCAGGCGTTGCGGCAATCATCTACACCGATATCAATCGCGACGGTGCCATGCAGGGCCCGAACATCGAAGCGACCGCTGCCCTGGCACAGGCCGTTTCCATCCCGGTGATCGCCTCAGGCGGTGTCAGTTCGCTGGACGACCTGATCGCCCTGCGCGATTGTGGCGTTGCGCTGAACGGCGCGATTTCGGGTCGGGCGCTTTATGATGGCGCGATTGACCTGGCCGAGGCCATCCGCGCCCTGTCGTGATCGGTTATTGCGCGGCTGCGGCGGTCAGCTTGGCCAGCGCACCGCGCATCTTTTCGATGACCGGTGATTTGTCGACATCGTTCAGGTCGTCCAATGTCTCTTTCGGGTCTTCATAGATCAGCCACACCTGGCCATTGGCGTCTTCGTAAGCCTGCACCTTGAGAGGCAGAAACAGCCCGGCACGCGGGTCGATCTGCATGGCTGGCGTACCCAGCGCAGGGTTGCCGAAAATCAGTACCTGATTGGCGGGAATGGGCGTGCCGATCTTTTCCGCCCCGGCCGCGTGGTCGATGCGGGCAAACACGGTTGCGCCTGCATTTCCGACGGCAGCTTCAAGCGCGTCCAGCGCCTCGGCAACGGATTTGTCGGTTTGAACCTTGATCAGATCATCTGCCATAGCGGTCAGCGCGCCTCCGAACGAAAAAACATAAGCCAGAATCAGTCTACGCATATCGATATTCCTTCTGTGAAATTCACCCCAATTCTCACAGATTTGAGACCGCTCACAATCACAAGTCTGGCATCGGCAAGGCTTTGCCGCTAGAGGTGCGCCCGTAAAGGATATCCTATGCTGAAAACCCGGATCATTCCCTGCCTTGATGTTGCTGATGGCCGTGTGGTCAAAGGCGTGAATTTCGTGGGCCTGCGCGATGCGGGCGACCCGGTGGAATCGGCCAAAGCCTATGATGCAGCCGGAGCGGACGAGATCTGCTTTCTCGACATTCACGCGACCCATGAGAATCGCGGCACCATGTTCGATGTGGTACAGCGCACGGCGGAACAGTGTTTCGTGCCGCTGACCGTGGGCGGTGGGGTGCGAACAAAAGACGATGTGCGCGCCTTGCTGCTGGCGGGGGCGGACAAGGTAAGCTTCAACTCGGCCGCGGTTGCCAACCCGGACGTGATTGCCGAAGCGGCAGATCAGTTCGGCAGTCAATGCATTGTCTGCGCCATCGACGCCAAGACCGTCAGCCCCGGCAAGTGGGAAATCTTTACCCATGGCGGGCGCAAACCCACCGGCATTGATGCGGTTGCCTTTGCAAGAGCCGTGGTCGCCAAGGGGGCCGGTGAAATCCTGCTGACCTCAATGGACCGCGACGGCACCAAATCCGGGTTCAACCTGCCGCTGACCCGCGCCATTTCCGACGCGGTAGATGTGCCCGTGATCGCCTCGGGCGGTGTTGGCACTCTGGACCATCTGGTCGAGGGCGTCACCAAGGGCGGCGCAAGCGCCGTATTGGCGGCATCGATTTTCCATTTCGGCGAATACACCATCCGCGAGGCCAAGGAACATATGGTCGCAGCTGGCATCCCCATGAGGTTGACATGAGCATCTTGCACGATCTGGCCGCCACGATCGAGGCACGCAAGGGGGCTGATCCCGACAGCAGCTGGACGGCCAAGCTACTTGCGAAAGGCCCTGAGAAATGCGCCGAGAAATTTGGTGAAGAGGCCATAGAGGCCATCATCGAAGCCGTAAAAGGGGATCAGGTTAAGCTGACCTCGGAAGCGGCGGACGTGTTGTATCACCTTCTGGTCATGCTGGCCGCGCGGGACGTGGCGCTGGATGATGTTCTGGCCGAGCTGGACCGCCGTCAGGGCACCAGTGGTATCGCCGAAAAGGCTGCCCGCCCCAAAGGGTAAGGCCCGGGTTCCGCACCGTCGCCTGTGCCGTTATAATCGGATGCCAGACTGTCAGGCTGAAGGCGCGATATGATCCGAGTTTTGATGCTTGTGGCAACCCTTGCCATCGTGGCTGGCTGCACCTCGCCGCCGCGCTCGACCGGGGATGAGGTGCAGCGGCTCGCCTCGGAGATTCAGGGCCTTGGCCCGGATATCGACCCCGAGGAGGCCCGACGCGCGGCGGGAATTGCTTACGCCTATACCGCCCAGCTGGTCGAGGAATACCAGATCACAGACCCGCCCCTGATCCATAATATGAAGGTCAACAAGGGGCTGCGCCCGCGTGGGCTGTGCTGGCATTGGGCCGAGGATATCGAGCGGCGGCTGAAACAGGAAAACTTCCGGACGCTGGATCTGCACCGTGCCATCGCAAACGCGGACAACCCGACGCGGATCGACCACAGCACCGCAATCATCAGCCGTAAAGGCGCGACGCTGTATGACGGTGTCGTATTGGACCCGTGGCGTTATGGCGGCGTGTTGTTCTGGTCTCCGCTGGTCGAGGATACCCGGTATGACTGGGTCCCGCGCGACGTGGTGCTGGAAAAGCGGCGGAAGGAACAGGTCGCCCGCCTGAAACCTTACGTCCCCGCCAAACCCTAAAGCTTGGACGAAATGATCCCAGTCGAAAATCCACCCATGCGCAATTCGCCAAACAGGCGCTGATATTCGATTTTGGGGCAGCGGTTCATCACCACATCGACCCCACGGGCCTTGGCCTTTGCCGCCGCTTCAGGGTGTTCCACACCAATCTGCATCCAGATCGTACCGAGCGACGGAAACGCATCCAGC
This sequence comes from Ruegeria sp. AG7, assembly GCF_056541545.1. Lineage (NCBI taxonomy): Bacteria > Pseudomonadati > Pseudomonadota > Alphaproteobacteria > Rhodobacterales > Roseobacteraceae > Ruegeria > Ruegeria sp. AG7. The sequence continues at coordinate 121,973 of NZ_JBQFYP010000004.1, read as the reverse complement.
GCCTCGTCCACAATAGGTGGCACGGCCTCGGACCGCCGAAAAATGTCCACCATGTCCACAGGCTCGGAAATTTCTGACAGGCTGCCGCAAACCGTCTGACCAAACAGGTCATTGCCCGCGTGGCCCGGATTGACGGGAATCACCTTGAACCCTTTCAGCGACAAATAGCGCGCCACGTAATAGCTGGGTCGCACCGGGTTCATGGAAACGCCGACAACGGCCACCGTCTTGGTGCGTTGCAAAATGGCCTTGAGGTACTGATCGGAATAATCTGGCATGCCCTATCCTTAACAGCGTTCCAAAAAGAAAAAAGCGCCCAAGAAAGCTTGGGCGCCAGTTGTTGGAACGAGGGACAGTGAAATGACCCGCGGCAGTTCCGTTCCGCGGTCACTGTGACATTTAAGCATGGATCTATTAAAAAAAAGAGGGGCAGCGCATTTTTGTGATGACTTTTCACAATTAGCTGAACTTTACCTATCTTCCGTAGAGAATTGCGGGCCAATTTTCTTCGGCCATCGCAATGTACCCTGTTTGATCCTGCTGCCAGATTTCCTCGACCTCGGGCGAATGCGTCAGGTAAAGACGCCCATCGACCACCTGCCACGCCTTGGGATCTGTGCTTTTCAGCACGCCCATCGCCATCCCGTACGAGCAATAGCCGCCGAACTGCGGCGCAAAGGCGCGCGGATTGCTCTCGAAGAGCTCACGATTTGTCTGCGATTTGAAATGCCACCGGGCACCTTTCCACATGACCGCATTTTCGGGCACCCCTTTTGAGGGCGCATCGCTGCCAAAATATGACACGGGATCATACCCCGCCAACGCCACACCATCAGTGGCGTAATACACGGGTTTGTCCTGCGCAAATACGGCAGGGGCAAGCAGCACAGTGCTCAGCGAGCAAAGAAGAGTACGTCGGTTCAGCATCGTCACATTGGAATCTGCACATTCAAGACCATCAAGATGCAACTTTTCGCGCTTTTCGAAACCCCTGTTGACGCGGTTGTGAATGAGTGTCCGCCAATTGAAACTTAGTCAAAGACGTCTTCGATCACGTCCCATGCTTCATCGAACACGCGCGCAAGCATGGTCTTTTTCCTCTTTTTGCGCTTTGTTTTCCGAGGGGCAGTATGAGACACAGCGGCGCGCAGCGGTTCGGGTTTGAGTACTTTCCGCACGGGCAACATCTTCAGGTCGTGCAGCGGTGCCCCACAGCTGGAACAGCTAAGCTCGTGCCGTTCCTTGCCTTTCAGGATCAGGGCAGCCCGGGTGCCGCAATAACAGCAGGTCGCGATTTTGGCAGGACCGGGAATGACGCTCTCCTTTATTCAGGGTCGCGATGCATATAAGGCGATTGCCGCAGCATTTGAGACGTTCAGGGAACCAAATCCCCCGGCTGCGTCAATTTTAACCAACTGATCCACGGTTTCCTTTGTCTTCTGCCGCAATCCTGGACCTTCCGCACCCAGCACAAGCGCGACTGGGCGGTTCCGGCCAGTGCCCAAAGCGCCTTCGATTGTCACGTCGGCTTCTCCGTCCAGCCCAAGAACCAGAAAGCCCATGCCCTGAAGCTCGACAATCGCGTCCGAAAGGTTGCGCACCCGCAGATAGGGCTGCCGTTCAAGCGCGCCACTGGCGGTTTTTGCCAGTGCTCCGGTCTCGGGCGCGGAATGGTGGCGTGTGCCAATCACAGCACTGGCCCCCAGAACTTCGGCCGAGCGCAGAATCGCCCCAACATTGTGCGGGTCGGTGACCCGGTCCAGCAGAATGACACGAGGGTTTTCACGACCGATGCAGTTATCGGCCAGACTACCCCATTCCAACGGCTTGACCTCTAGCGCTGCGCCCTGATGTACTGATCCGGCATCGATGGGGGCAGAAAACTTGCGCGGGTCGACTATCTCGGCCTCTATCCCAGCAAATTCAATAGCTTCCGCCAGTTTATCGCATGCATTCCGCGTCACCATCAGGTGTAGTTTTTGCCGTTTTGGATTCATCAGCGCATCGCGAACCGCGTGCAGGCCAAACAGCCAGACGGTTTCTGCAACGGCAGCTTTGCGCGCCTGTTCCTTTTCGACGACCCATTTGGGTTTCTTCATTTCAAGGGCCTCCGGGCCGGGAATTCGGTTTCCTGCGCCAAAGGGAAATTTTCCTGTTGACGCTCCTTTGGTGCGCTAGTAATCACGCCTCCACGTCAGGTGCAACGCCTGACAGTGGGCGACAGGCCGCAAGGTGTGGCAGGGGACTGTAACTCCCTCGCGGAGACGCACGCCTGGTTCGATTCCAGGGTCGCCCACCATCTTTCCAATGTATTTCGAAGATGGTCAGGACGTGTAGTCCGCACTGCTCTGTAATCTGGCAGCTGCGTTATTGCTTTTGGTCTGCCACCATTCTCAGATGCGACAGACCTGATCAGTTTTACAGATCTTAACCCGGGGCTAACGCGACTGGATCGTGGACGAAGGGTTCCGCGTGGTCTTCGCCACCGCATGTCATGACGTTCAGATCAACACGCCGGTCGATTGCCCACCTATTCCGCAGCCGGGCGCATCTGAGCTATGCGGTTGAACCAACGCACGATTTCGTCCAAGTCCGCAGGCAACTCCTCGGCCGCGCCTTCGGCGAAGGCGTTGAACTTTTCGGCGTTCAGCCCGTTCACGCCGACCAGCACCGGAATTTCCAGCGCCAGCGCTTCGCCGATCACCGGGCGGAACCCCCGCCCATCAGACTCATGTTTACCGAATTTGTTGATAATCAGCAGGTCCGGCGCGTTCGCAAGCGAGGCGGTCACATACCCAACCGCCTGTTCCAGCGCTGCGGGGTCCAGACGGCAGCCGCGGGACTGGGTGCCCAGTGATTGCGAGATACGGATGGTTTCGCCATTAGGCAGCACGCGCACGTCCATATCGCATTTGCTGCTGTCGGCGCATTCCGTGTTTGTTTGCACGACACCGGCCAGTTTCGCGCCGGACGCCAGCAGACGTTCAGCAACAGCACTGAGCAGGCGATCCGTCGCGCCGCGGTCGGTGGTGGTGACATAGGCCAGATGCATCTTGGACCTCTTGTAATTCGATTGTGACGTTTCAAATAGCACGCAAGGCGATGCCCGACCACTCCCCCAGTCAAGGAAGCGGCGACAGACCAATCACAGGTGCGTGCAGGTGAAGAAGAACCGCATAAGCGGCCAGTGCGGTCAGCCAGACCCAGGGGCGTGGCCAGGGTCGCGGTGAGCGGAGTGAGAACCGCGACGTATTTCGGGACAACCGGACCCATTCAAAGCCCATCTCACGCGATTTACGCCTGTCGATCAGGTCCATGCCCATAACAGAAAATCCGGCAAACAGGCCGAACAGAATCACATGTGACAGGCTTCCATTGGCCAGAAGATGCGCCAAGGACCACAACAGTAGCGCGGCAAGGATCGGGTGGCGGGTGGTGCGCAGAATACCGGGGTGTTCGGGGTCAAAGGACCTGTTGCCCATCCCTCCGAAAGAAAACGGGTTCTGGATCGCAAGCCCGGTCACAGCCAGCCAGCACACCACGGGCATGATCAGTATCGGCGACCAGCGCAAGACTGCGAACGGCGGAATGACCTCGACATAGGGGGCGTTTGCAGCGGCAACAATCAGCCAGGCCAGCACGGCCAAAGACAGAAGTGAATAGGCCGCGAAATACCCCCGGCGGCCGAGCGTGCCGATCAGCCAGCCCCGCACGGTGGGCCGTACAGGAATTGCATGGCTGAGCAGGAAAACGATGAGTGCTGCAAGGAACAGGCCCCAACCGGTCATGATTTTCTCCAAACGTGTTGGGGTCGGTCTAGATTGGGAGGACAGCGACGTCCTTGCCCGAAATCAAGTTGGGCCGCAGGGGCGGACGCACCGCCCCTGCCCTGTATTACAGCCCAAGCGCCGCGCGGCGTTCTTCGGCAAAGCCCTGCACGATGCGATCTGCGATCAGTGCCAGAATCGCCATCGCGGCCCCGGCCGAAATACCAAGCCCCACATCCGCCTGACCCAGCGCCAGATAGATCGACTGGCCCAGACCGGTGGTCCCGATAAGTGCCGCGATGACCAGCATGGCGAAGGCGTAAAGGATGGTCTGGTTCAGCCCCAGAAGGATGGTCGGGGCCGCATAAGGCGCCCGCACATCGCGCATGATCTGCCACTCGGTCGCACCGCTTGAAATTGCGGCCTCCATCATCTCATCCGGTGTATTGACCAGCCCGTGCCGTGTGTAGCGGATCATCGGGACAATCGCATACGCACAGATCGCCAGAAAGGCCGAGAACTCACCAATCTGGAACACCATCAGCACCGGGATCAGGAACACGAACAGGGGGATCGTCTGCAACATATCGCAGATCGGGCGAACCACGTTCCACACAGGCTGCCATACCGCGCTGGCAAGACCGATCAGCCCCCCTGCCAAAGCGCAGGTAAACACTGCTGCACCGCTAAGATAAAGCGACAGCAGCGCCCTTTCCCACAGGCCCGAGACGAGGATGGTGCAGAGCAGCCCCACGCAGAGCGCGGCCAGACGCCAGCCCCCGGCGACCCAGCCCAGCGCGGCAGCGCCGGTCAGGACAAAGGGCCAGGGCAGGTTCGCGATGCCGGTTTCCAGCATTCCGATCAAGATCAGAACGACCAGCCCGCCAGTCAGCCGCCCGCGCCACGCCATCAACAGCGCAATCCCGGCACCGGCCGCGAACAGGCCATAGCTCATGCTCGACGTCCACTGGAAACCCCATGTGAAGGGCAGCACCGCCTGATCCAGCCCGATCCGAAGCGGTAGCAGTACATAGAACAATGAGTTGTTCTTGAGGGCGTCCAGCCACTGGCCGTTGGCCTGCGTGAACGCGGTCAGGCCGCTGTCCACGATCTCGGCCATCGGGTCCAGCAGGGTCAATTCCGCAGGGTTTGGCAACCACGCCCGGAAGGCCGCAGTGAAGACAACAGCAAAGCCCAGCATCGCCCAGACAACGCGGCTGTCATAGCGTTTACGCTCGGTCGCCAAAGTACCGCTCATCCGGTCGATCACCACCGCAAAGACCACGATAACCAGACCCGCCATCAGCGATTCGCCGAACTGCGCCTTGCGCATGGTCAGCAGAACCTCCCAGCCGATATCGTTGAACCCACCGATGACCGCGGCGATGATAACCATCGACAATGCGGCCATCAGACATTGGTTCACACCGACCATAATCTGAGTGGTGGCGGCAGGGATTTCGACCTGGAACAGCTGCTGGAACCGAGTGCCGCCAGACATGATGGCCGCCTCTTTGATTTCGGGCTCTACCCGTTCCAATCCCAGCATGACATTGCGCGCCATTGGCGGTGCGGCATAGATGGCCGAAGCAATCAGACCAACAACAGGACCAAATCCAAACAGCAGCAGCAGCGGTGTCAGATAGGCAAAGGTTGGCACCGTCTGCATGATGTCCAGCACGGCCTGCACAAAGGATTTCACCTTTGGCACTTCGTTGGCGAGGATGCCGATGCCGCCCCCAATGACCAGCGCCACAGGGACAGACACGGCGACAAGCGCCAGCGTATTCATGCTTTCGGCCCAATAGCCCGAGGCCAAAACAAAGCTGAGGCCCAGAAAGCCAAGTGCGGCCATGGACAAGCCGCCCAGATACCAGCCCAACGCGGTCACGATCCCGATCAGAATGGGCCATGGCGTTTTGCCCAGCACGAAATTCGCCCAGTTCATTGGGTGGGTCATCAGGTCCGAAAACAGCCGCATTGCCGGTTTGATCAGGTTCAGAAACCAGTCCAGAAACGCGCCAACCCATTGGGTTGCAGGCAGTTCCCACGCGGCGGGCCACTTGACCAGCCACGGGGCGATACCCTCGAGCGCAAGGCAAACTGCACCGACGATAACAGTTATCAGGGCGGCCTTCGCACCTGCCGTCAACTGCGCACTGCGCCGTGTCGGGAGGTCGGTTATGGCGGTCATGTCTCGTCCACCTGAAGAGCTGCGGCCAGATCGGACGGATGCACCGTGCCAACGACATTGCCCGCCTCATCCCGCACGGGCACGGGTTCATACAGCTCCATGCAATGCGCAAGGGCTGCGTCCAGCGTCATCGAGGTGGTGAGGCCGGGATCATCCGGGCCACATTCCGCCTCGCTCCGCATGACCGAGGCGACCTTGGCGTGCTGACCTTTGGCGACATCCTTCGAGAATTCGCGCACGTAATCATCCACCGGGCGCAACACGATATCAGTGGGCGTTCCGATCTGAACAATCTTGCCGTCGCGCATGATGGCAATGCGGTCGGCCAGCTTCAACGCCTCTTGAATGTCATGGGTGATAAAGACGATAGATTTCTTCAGCGTCGCCTGAATGCGAAGGAATTCATCCTGCAACTGGCGGCGGATCAATGGGTCGAGGGCCGAGAACGGTTCATCCAGAAACCAGATATCGGGATTTACGGCGAGGCTGCGGGCAATGCCCACACGCTGGCGCTGGCCACCTGAAAGCTGGCGCGGAAAGCTGTCTTCGCGCCCTTCCAGACCGACCAGGGAGATCACCTCCTGCGCGCGCGCCAGCCGTTCCTTCTTGCCCACACCCTGCACGCGCAGCGGATAGGCCACGTTTTCAGAAACGGTCATATGCGGGAACAGGCCGAAATGCTGGAACACCATGCCCAGTTTTTTGCGGCGCAACTCGGTCAGGGCCTTCTTCGAGGCTCCGATGACGTTTTCGCCATCCACCCGAATCTCGCCGCCCGTACCGGGCAGCAGCTGCGAGATGCAGCGGATCAGCGTGGATTTGCCCGAGCCCGACAGACCCATGATGACAAAAAGCTCGCCCTCCTGAACCTCGAAATTGGCATCCTGAACAGCGGGGATCAGCCCCTGTTCCCGAAGGGCGGCGGCAGCCTTGTCGGCGTCATTCCCTGACCGAGACAGCGCGTCGGTCAGGGCTTTGTCAGCGCCGGGGCCAAACACCTGCCAGAGATTCCGGCAGGCGATGGCTGGCATGGTCGTGTCCGTCACTTACGCGGGCTCACTGGGTTGCCGCGTCAACAACCGGACGCCACTTGCCTTCGTTTTCGGCCATCCATGCGGCGACAACTTCTTCGACCTTTCCACCGTCAACGTCGATCGCGCCCATCATCGGTTGCTGGTCTTCAACCGCCAGCTGATAGTTGGTCAGGATTTCAAAGGCTGCTGGCCATTTCTCCTCCATACCGCTCCAGCCGGCCTTGAAGATGCGCGAGGGCGAGAAGTCGCAGTCATTGACAGCATTCGGGTTCGGGCCCCAGGCCGGATCACTGAAGCACGCCTCTTCACCGGCGGGCAGTTCGACGAACTGAACGTCATAGGCCGACATCGCCCAATGCGGCTGCCAGAAAGTGATCAGCAGCGGCGATTTGCGTTCGGTCGAGGCGCGCAATTCCGCGATCAGCGCCCCTTCGGACCCTGCTGGTACGGCTTTGAACGGCAATTCCAGACCGGTCATGCGATCGGCGCCCGGAGTACCCCAATCGGCCGGGTAGTCGACCAGACGACCACCGGGCAGAGTTTCCGCCGTCGCAAAGACCTGAGCGCAATCTTTCAGCGCTTCCCATGCGGGCAGGCCCGGGCACAGATCGGCCACATGCGCCGGGTATGCGATGCCTTCCTTGGCATCCAGACCCAGATCACCGATTTCAACCACAGTGCCTTCACCGATTTTCTTGGCGTATTCATCGGAAACGTTGGAAGACCAGATTTCCAGTGTCGCGTCGATGTCGCCATCGGCCAGCGCCTGGAACTGGTTCATCATGCCCGCGGTCACATATTCGACGTTGTACCCGGCAGCCTTGAGCATCTCTCCCGCCACATGCGTGGTGACATGCTGGCCGGTCCATTCGTTGATCGCCAATTTGATCGGTTCATCCACGGCACCCATATCCGCCGCCTGCGCTGCGCCTGCAACGCTCAGAGCCATTAGGCTTACACTTAGTTTTTTCATGGACTTAACTCCCTGTCATATTTGTTTTGCCCATCCCGGCAAGGATTTTCCCGCCGGTCTTTCTGTCTGATGACAATGCCATGCCGCAGCATGCACAAATTTGGCTGGAAAAGAACAGTGATCCGTTTCCAAATTGTGGAAAAGATCTTTCTGCCAGATTGTTCCCCCCTCCCGGCTCCCTTTACGCATCCAACCCGGCTTACCCTTGTTCCATTTCGCTAAGACGGGACGTTGACTGACGAGTCAATCAGAAAACATTTTGCCACCTTTTGTCGAGAACTTCTTTCGAAAATCCGCATTTTTCTGCGAATCCGGTTATTCGTTGGGCTGCCTCAAATCTGGACACGGTCAGATTTTTCATTGCCAAACAAGAACAAAAGATAAACATTTATAGTCGGGCAACATCAAGGTTAGACAGATGCGAACGTTTGACGAAATCTTTGAAATCGCAGCCGCGCGCCACGGCGGTCCAGAAGCACTGGGCGCAAAACTGAGCAAACCGAAAACCCCTGCGGAACTGGCAGCGATGCCCGAGGATCGCTGGCTGTCGGTCATCACGAAATGCATCTTTCAGGCTGGCTTCAACTGGAAAGTCATCGAAAACAAATGGGACGGGTTCGAATCAGCCTTTAACGGGTTCGACGTGGGGCGATGCGCGTTCATGGATGATGAGAAGTTTGACACCCTTTTGCAGGATACGCGCATCGTAAGGAATGGAACCAAGATCGCGGCTGTACGGGATAACGCTGCATTCTTGCTTGAACTGCGTGAGGAAGGCGGCGCGGGTAAAGTGTTAGGCGGCTGGCCATCTGATGACTACGTCAACCTTCTGGCAATGCTGGCAAAACGCGGGGCCCGACTGGGCGGCGCTTCGGCGCAGTACGCAATGCGGTTTGCCGGGCGGGACAGTTTCATTCTGTCTCAGGATGTCACCGCCCGGCTGATTGCTGAAGGTGTGATCGACAAGCCTGCCACCTCGAAGAAAGCGATGGAGGCGGTTCAGAACGCCTTTAATACATGGATGGGTCAGTCCGGGCGATCACTTACGGAAATCAGCCGGGTTCTGGCCATGAGTCTGTGAAAACGGTTTGCGGAATACCCGCAGCGGAATAAGATTCAACTTATGGTTCTGCGTGTATTCATTGCTTCACTTTTGTTGCTGGCCGCCTGCGGTCGTGAGTTGACTGAGCAGGAGCGCGATTTTGCGGAAACCATTCAAGGGGAAACCCTGGAACTGGATCACATCCGTCTGGTCGAAGGTGCCCCGGTTACCAACGTGACGTATTTCCGCGAAGAACGCCCGCGACTGGCCTGCCGCGAGCGCATTCTGCCCCCGGTGGACCCCGGGCCGGTGACGGGCAAACCTGCCGCCGTGGCCCTGTTCAACAAAGTCTACTTTGCCCGCGACTGGTATCTGGAGGACTATATGTCGGAATTTCCGGATCAGATGAACCTGCTGGCCGCGATGCTTTTGGCCCATGAGCTGACGCATGTCTGGCAATGGCAGAATCGCCGGACCACGGGTTACCACCCCCTGCGCGCTGCGGCGGAACATGGAGGCCGGAGGGATCCGTATCTGTTCGACCTCGAAACCTCTCCGGATTTTCTGACCTACGGGTTCGAACAGCAGGGCGCGATCGTCGAGGAATACGTGTGCTGTCGCGCATTGGCCCCCCAGGCCAAGCGTACCAAAAGACTGCACGACATGCTGGGCACCCATTTTGATCTGTCGCCCCTGCCGGAACAAGGGCGCGAGCGCCCGGTCCTGATCCCATGGAGCGAAGCCAGGATCGAAGGGATTTGCAGTTAGTTCCGTGCGCGCTGCACGGTTTCCAGATATGCAACCAGATCAACGATCGGCTGGCTGGTCAGGATCGGCTGGCCTTCCGGTGTTTTCATGGATGTGTCCTGCCCGTCGAAATAAGGTCCATAGACCGGCATCGGGCTGCCATGGCTGACCAGCGGGTCCCTACCGTCGATGCGGGCGACAACGCGGGCGGTCGGGAACACCCCGCTTTCGTCAGACAATGCAGTCAGATCGGACGGCTGAACAACCAGCACGCTGGCCATCGGCCCCTGCCCGGTTGCGTCAATCCCGTGACAGGTCGCACAGTAGTGCAAATAGAGTTCCTCTCCGGTCGCTGCATCCTGCGCCCAGGCAGCCTGTGCGGTAGCAGCCGAAACCCCGAGAACCAGCATACCGATCGTTGCCTTGAACATCGTATCCTCCTGTCACGATTGACATTTGCAGGGTTGCCCGACAGGCATATGAGCGCAATGATCCAGATCAACGAAACAGGTGCAGAGGGTTCGGGCAATGACACAATATGCAGCCATCATGCTGGCCGCCGGATTTGGAATTCCGATACTGGCTGCTCTTAACGCGGCCCTTGGCAAGGTCATCGGATCACCGACAACGGCAGCTGTGGTGCTGTTTGCAATTGCCCTGGCCGCCTCGGTGCTGACCATGCTGTTGTTTCCCGGTTTTGCAGCCTTGTCCAAGGTTGCGCAAGCCCCGAAACACCTGTTGTTCGCTGGCATCCTGATTGCATTCTATGTGTTGTCGATCACCCATGTCGCCCCGCATTTCGGTGTGGGAAACGCTGTGTTCTTTGTTCTGTTGGGGCAATTGATCAGTGCCGCGGCAATCGATCACTTCGGCCTGTTCGGCGCACAGGTGGCACCCCTCACCCTGATGCGGGCAGGTGGTATCGCGGTCATGGCCATCGGTGTTGCGATCACTCAACTGGCCTGAGCACGCCGCCCTCAAGCCTGACCATGCGATCCATGCGCGCCGCCAGTTCGAGGTTGTGGGTCGCGATCAACGCCGACAATCCCTCGTCCCGCACCAGCGTCATCAGCGCATCGAACACCTGATCCGAAGTTTCAGGGTCCAGATTGCCTGTCGGTTCGTCTGCCAGCAAAACACGTGGCGCGTTGGCAAGCGCCCGGCAAAAGGCCACGCGTTGTTGTTCACCGCCCGACAGCGCCGCAGGGCGGTGGCTGGCGCGCGGGGCGACGCCCACACGGTCCAGCAAATCCAACGCCCGTGCCTGAGCAGCTTTTTCGGACGCGCCATTGGCCAGTTGCGGCAATGTGATGTTTTCCAGCGCCGTAAACTCGGGCAGCAGGTGATGGAACTGATATACGAACCCTATATCCTGCCGACGCAACGCCGTTCTGGTTCGGTCGCCCTTGCCGTTCACATTCTGTCCCCCGATTTCGACGGTTCCGTCGTCAGGCTTATCCAGCAGACCGGCGATGTGCAGAAGCGTTGATTTGCCCGCACCGGACGGCGCAACCATGGCCACGGCCTCACCCGCGCGCAGCTCCAGATCGACCCCACGCAGAACCTGCACCTCGCCCGGTGTACCTTTGAGGTAGGTCTTGGTCAGACCGTTCAGACGCAAGGTGACTTCATTCATAGCGCAGCGCCTCGACCGGGTTCAGCCGCGCCGCGCGGCGGGCGGGGAAATAGGTGACGATGAAAGACAGGCCAAGCGACAGGCACGTCGCCTTGAGCACATCGCTCAGATGCAGTTCGGCCGGCAGAGCGTAGATGCCGCGGATCGACGGATCCCACACGCCACCGCCCATCACGTAGTTCACGAATGAGAAGATCGGATCAATGTAGATTGCAAAGAGGCATCCCAGGATGACCCCCATTGCAGTGCCGATCAGGCCGGTGAACGCACCACAGATGAAAAAGACACGCAGAACCGATCCTTCGCTCAGGCCGATTGTGCGCAAGATACCGATATCGCGCCCCTTGTTCTTGACCAGCATGATCAGGCCCGAAACGATGTTCATCGCAGCAATCAGAACGAGGATCGACAGGATGATGAACATCACATTATCCTCAACCTCGAGCGCGCGCAGGAAGCCGCCGGATGCGTCCTGCCATGTCCAGATCTGACTGCGCTCGCCCGACGCCTCAAGAATGGGAATCAGGATCGGGCCAAGATCTTCGGGCTTGTCCACCATCACTTCGATCTCATCCGCCACACCTTCACGGTTGAAAAAGCCCTGCGCCTGCGAAAACGGCATGTAGACGCGGGTGCGGTCAATGTCATAGCGACCGGCCGAAAACACATAGACAACGCGATAGGCATTCACGCGCGGCGACGTGCCAAAGGCGGTTTTGACCCCGTTGGGCGAGGTCAGTTTGACCACATCCCCGACAGTGACCCCAATACTGCGGGCCACACCCGATCCAATGGCGATTACATCCTCACCTGTCTGGAAGTCCGACAGGTCCCCCGCCGCCTGGTCCGCCTGCGCGATACCCGGCAGGTCGAACAGATCGTCTGGTCGGATGCCAAACACCTCGACCCCGCTGCTGCTGTCGCGGTTGGTGATCAGCACCTGCCCCTTCACCAGCGGTGCGGCACGTTCAACACCGGGCACCAGCGCAATGCGGTCAGTGCGTTCGTTGTAGTCGGCAATTGTCCGATCCACCCGGCCCTGCGCGTCAAATTCACCCGAGGAATAGACTGTCACATGCGCATTGGCGCCCAGAATGGTGCCGACGAATTCAGACCGAAAACCCGAACGGACGGCCAGCGTTGCAATCAGCGCGAACACGGCAAGCGTGATCCCGATCAGTGAGATCCATGTCATCACGCTGACGCCGCCTTCGGCCCTGCGCGCGCGCAGATATCGCCAGGCGATTTTCCATTCAAAAGGGGCAAAGGGCGGGGGTGTCTTGGCCATGCCTGCTCCGGGTTTTCTTGTTTGCGGCGACCCTTTCGGCATTTCGCCCAATGGTCAAGCCGGTTGTCACCCTGAACCGGTTCCTCAGCCTGAATGAGCCGAATCGTTTCGGGACATGACCAAAATACATGTGCAAAACAGGTGTCTTTCAATTCGGGCGCTACACCATGAGTTGTGAAGCGCATCACAGACAGAAGGTGATTGTTTCAGGTATGACGTTAATCATCGCGCATCGTGAGCCACTGAATCGTAAAGGCAACAATAAGTGCGAAATTTTATTACTCTTTTTGATTATTTTCAGAAACTTTGCCACCCTGACCATGGGGGAACACATTTAAAGAGCGGGGGTCGCTCAATGAATTTACAAATTTCAACCAATGGTGCGGGTGCAATTTCGACCCGTCAGGCTTCAACAGAATTAGATTGTGAAACCGCAGCCTTGCTGCGCGCGGCCATTCGGCCAATCTTTGTCACCGCGGCAAGCTGGGGCAATTTGGCAGACATCCTGAAAGACAAAGGATATCGTCTGGTTTTCCGGCAAGGCCGTTTGTGTATCACGGATCGGGCAACTGATGCGCGGATTTGCGGATTGCGCTTTCTGGATATCGAGTTTCGCGAACTGATCAGCCGCCTTGGCCGTCCGATTGTTGTGGCGACAGGTGACGGAGCCAACGGAAACGTCCTGGCCGAGCGCCCGACGTCGGATCAAAACTGAGAACCGACCGACTGACGCGGTCGGTATTCAGGTAGCTTGGGAAGGGCCGCCAGGTCTGAGCCTCCGGCACCCCATCCAGATCACAGGGTGAGTTTCAACACCACCTCGCAGCAGCAACTGATGGTCGCTTATGCGATCCGCTGGTAAATCTCAGCAACTTTGGTAACGGCCGCCTCGGGGCTCAGTTCCTCGTTTTCGCCAGTGCGGCGACAGGTCAGTTCAACCACACCATTCTTCAGACCACGCGGGCCAACCGTGATGCGCCAGGGCAAACCGATCAGGTCCATCGTGGCGAATTTGCCGCCAGCACGTTCATTGCGGTCGTCATAGAGCGGTTCCAGACCCAAAGCCGTCAGCGCCGTGTAGATCTTGTCACAAGCTGCATCGGCTTCGTCATCGCCCTGCTTGAGGTTGACAATACCGCAATTGAACGGGGTCACGCCCTCGGGCCAGATGATGCCTTTATCGTCATGGCTGGCCTCGATGATGGCTCCTACAAGGCGGCTGACACCGATACCATGGCTGCCCATGTGAACCGGAACCGGTTTGCCATCCGGGCCTTGGACAGTTGCGCCCAAGGGATCGGAGTATTTGGTGCCAAAGTAGAAGATTTGGCCCACCTCAATGCCGCGCGCCACGCGGCGGCGTTCTTCGGGGATCTGGTTGAACAGAGCTTCATCGTGGGTTTCATCAGTGCGGGCGTATTTCGAAGTGAACTCTTCCAGAATGGCTTGACACTGTTCGCGGTTGTCATAATCGATTTCACGATCGCCAAAGGTCAGGTCGGTGACGGCGCTGTCATAGAAAACCTCGGATTCACCGGTATCGGCCAGAACCAGAAACTCATGCGTGTCATCGCCACCGATGGGGCCTGAATCGGCGCGCATCGGAATCGCCTGAAGTCCCATCCGTTCATAAGTGCGCAGATAGCTGACCAGATGGCGGTTATAGGCGTGCAGCGCATCTTCCTTGGTCAGGTCGAAGTTGTATCCGTCCTTCATATAGAACTCGCGCCCCCGCATCACGCCAAAACGCGGGCGGATTTCATCGCGGAACTTCCACTGGATCTGGTAGAGCGTCAGCGGCAGGTCTTTGTAGCTGTTCACGTGGCCGCGGAAGATATCTGTCACCAGTTCTTCGGCCGTAGGCGTGAACAGCATGTCGCGGTCATGACGGTCCTTCATCCGCAGCATCTCTTGACCGTAGTCATCATAGCGCCCGGATTCACGCCACAGATCCGCCGACTGGATTATAGGCATCTGAATCGCGATGTGACCGGCCCGCGCCTGTTCTTCGTGGACGATGTTTTCCAGCTTGCGCAGCACTTTGAAGCCCAGCGGCAACCAGGAATATATCCCGGCAGAGGCCTGCTTGATCATCCCTGCACGCAGCATCAGCCGGTGGCTGACGATCTGAGCCTCGGACGGGGTTTCCTTGAGAACGGGCAGAAAGTAACGGCTCAGGCGCATGGAAGGACCTTCAAAGGTAAGAATTCGACTGAACAGGTGATTATGCCAAAGCCCCGCCGGGGGCAATCGCACATTGGTGTTGTCCGACCTTGTGGCAGTCGGTTTTTTGATTGACCTTCCAATCGGGACTGACAAGGTAGCGGAAACGCAAATCTCATGAGGCGCTGATGCAAACCATTCAGGAACCCGCACGCCAAATCCCCGTCATTCATCAAACCGATGTTCTGGTCGTCGGTTCCGGCCCCGCCGGGTTGGCCGCAGCGCTTGCAGCGGCACGTGCGGGGGCCGAGGTATCTTTGGTTGATCGGTTCGGCTGCATGGGCGGCAATATCACTGCCGTCGGCGTCGAAGGATTTGCCTGGTACCGGCACGAGCAAACCGTCGAGGCAGGTGGCATCGGGATGGAGTTTGAAACCCGCGCCAAGGAGATGGGAGCCGCCGTTCCGGAAAGCCAGTCCCTGAGCTATGAGCTGGACAGCGAAGGCTTCAAACTGGTGGCCGACAAGCTGGTCGAAGAAGTGGGCGTGCATCCGATGTTGCATCGGCAATTCGTGTCCCCGATCCTGGAAGGCGACCGGATCACCGGTGTCATCACAGAATCCAAGGCCGGGCGCGAAGCGATTTTGGCCAAGGTCGTCATCGATGCCACCGGCGACGCGGATGTGGCCCATCGCGCGGGTGCGCCGACCCACAAAACTCCGCGCGAGGACATGATGGCGGCCTCGGTCATGTTTCACCTGGCGGGCGTCGACAAGCGGGCCTTTATGGAAGGTGTAAAAGCTGACCCGCAGACCTACAAGGATTGGGGCGGCGGCGGAGAGTGGAACATTGAGACCTCGGGTAAAGAGGACGACATGTTCTCACCCTTCGTGCACAAACCGTTCCAGCAAGCAATCGATCAGGGGCTGATCCCGCCTCATCTGAACACCATCGCCGGCACCTGGGGCGCGATGCATGACACGGGCGAGCTGACATACATGAACCTCATCCATCTGGCCGAGGTTGACGGCACCGATCCCGACAGCCTGACGCGCGGCGAGATTGAAGGTCGCCGCCAGACCATGCTGGCCATCGAGGCGCTGCGACGGTTCATGCCCGGTTGCGAAAACGCACGTTTGCGGAATTTCGGTATGACCATCGGCATCCGCGACACCCGCAAGATCGACGCGGTCTACAACATGACCGAAAACGATGCCCGCCATCAGGGCCGGTTCGAGGATACGATCGGCATCTATCCCGAGTTCATCGACGGCTATGGCATCCTGATCCTGCCAACTACGGGACGGTACATGCAAATCCCCTATCGGTCGATGCTGCCCAAGGGCATCAAAGGCCTGCTGGTTGCAGGACGGTCGCATGGCGCGGACCGGGTGGCACATGCCGCAACCCGAAACATGGCTTGTTGCGCGGTCATGGGTCAGGGCGCGGGCATCGCCGCTGCGGTCTCACTGAAAAGCAATCAGGAGCTGGACCAGCTGAATCTGGCACCGGTTCGCGCTGAATTGCAACGCCAGGGGGTGAGGATTCACTGATGGACAGTATCCCAACGATTGATATCGCGCCTTTGACTGCCCCGGGAACCGCAGCCTATGACGCGACGGTCCGTGACATCCTTGCGGCCTGTCAGGGGATCGGCTTTTTGTCG
This sequence comes from Ruegeria sp. AG7, assembly GCF_056541545.1. NCBI lineage: Bacteria > Pseudomonadati > Pseudomonadota > Alphaproteobacteria > Rhodobacterales > Roseobacteraceae > Ruegeria > Ruegeria sp. AG7. The sequence goes on along the minus strand of NZ_JBQFYP010000004.1, from coordinate 105,463 downwards.
ATCACCGGGACAGGCGTATCCCGGCAGACCGTGGATCAGGTACGCCAGATCACCCGAGAGATTTTTGCCGTCGATGACGCGCAAAAATGGGATCAGGCCATCACCCGCGCCAACTATCGCGGCTATATACCCATGGGGTTCTTCACACCCAATGATGGCTCGGGCAAGGCCGACAAGTACGAGGGGTACAAACTGCATCACGAGGTCGCAGCAGACGACCCGGTGCGTGAGGATTGCGCGTTATACGGGCCAAACATCTGGCCCGACGGTGTACCCGGTGCGAAAGAGGTCATTCTGGGTTACTGGCGGCAACTGGATCGCGTCACCGATCTGTTGCTGGGCGCGTTAGAGGCGGGACTGGATCTGAAAGCCGACGCGCTGCGCAGTGCATTCCGGGCCCCGATGACCAACATGACCCTGCTGCATTACCCGCCACAGGCCGAGGATGAGGCAGGCTATGGTATCCATCCGCACAAGGATACCGACGCCTTGACCATCATTGCCCCCGATCCGGTGGGCGGGCTTGAGGTGCAGACCCGCAACGGTGGCTGGATCACGCCCGATTGCCCGCCCGGTGGTTTCGTGGTGAATATCGGTGACATGCTGGAGCTGTGGTCGGGCGGGCGGTTGAAATCCACGCCGCATCGGGTTGTGAACCGATCGGGGCGGGAACGGTATTCTTTTCCCTATTTCGCGGTGCCCCGTCACGACGTCGTCGTCGCGCCTTTGCTGCCGCCCCTGCTTGGCTTTGACCGTCCGGCGGTTCATTGCGGTCACTGGTCGGCCGAGATTTGGCGCACGAACTGGCCCGATGAGACCGCCACCGAAGACACACCTGAATTGGGAACCTTGCGCGGCTGACCCCTGCAAACCCAAGCGCCATGAACCGCTTGCATCATGGGCTTTGATGCGCCAAGAACACCTGCAAGGGCCTGAACAAGGGGATCGCCATGGCTTTGCCGGTTAAGGATCAGCTGAGATACTGGAGCATCGCCGCTGCGGTTTTCGCGTTGATCCTGTGGGCGCTTGGGGATGTCTTGCTGCCTTTTGTCATCGGCGGGGCCATTGCCTATTTCCTGGATCCGGTCGCTGACCGGCTGGAGCGGTTGGGCCTGTCGCGTATGGCCGCCACGGCAGTCATCACGGTCGTCGGTGTTCTGGGGTTTGTACTGGCAATTCTGATGGTGGTCCCTGCGCTGATCACCCAGTTGCTGGATCTTGTCGATGTACTGCCCGATCTGTTCAAACAGTTGCGCAGTTTCATAGAAAAACAGTTCCCGTCCTTGCTTGACCGGGACTCAAGCACGCACGCGATGCTGGTGTCCTTTGGCGAAACGCTGAAATCCAAGACCGGCGACGTTATGCAGACGCTGCTGACCTCGCTGGGCTCCGCGATCAACATCGTTGTTCTGTTGGTCATTGTCCCGGTCGTGGCCGTCTACTTGCTGTTGGACTGGGATCGCATGACCGCCCGCATCGGAGAGCTGCTGCCACGTGACCATGCACCCATCATTAGGCGGCTTGCCGGAGAGATCGACGCGGTTCTGGCCTCGTTCGTGCGCGGCATGGGAACGGTCTGCCTAATCCTTGGCAGCTATTACGCGGTCGCACTGATGCTTGCTGGACTGCAATTCGGTCTGATTGTGGGCTTTATCGCGGGCTTGGTCACGTTCATTCCCTATCTGGGCGCCCTTATCGGAGGCTCGCTGGCAATCGGGCTTGCGCTGTTTCAGTTCTGGGGCGACTGGGCTCATATCGGGCTGATCGCGGGTATCTTTGCCATTGGACAAGTCACCGAGGGGAACTTCCTGACACCCAAGCTGGTCGGCAGCTCTGTCGGGCTGCATCCAGTCTGGTTGCTGCTGGCCCTGTCGGTCTTTGGCGCGCTGTTCGGCTTCGTCGGCATGCTGATCGCTGTCCCGGTCGCCGCGGCATTGGGCGTGTTGGCCCGCTTTGCCACATCGCTATACCTCGACAGCAGATTGTACACTGGTCTTGAAGGTCTGGATCAGGAAACCGAGTAAATGGCCCGACAACTCAGCTTTGATCTGCCCGCCAAAACTGCGCTCGGGCGAGAGGATTTCTTTGTGTCACCGGCCAATGCGCTGGCGGTGGCAATGATCTCGGCCACGTCATGGCCCGGCAACAAGCTGGTACTGAGCGGGCCCTCCGGCGCGGGCAAAACCCATCTGGCCCATGTCTGGGCCGCTGAAACCGGCGGGCGTATCCTTCAGGCCAGAGACCTGCGATATGACGATGTGCCAGACCTGGCGCGTATGCCGATCGCGGTCGAAGACGTGCCTTTGATAACCGGTGATCTCGAGCAGCAAAAAACGCTGTTCCACCTGCATAACCTTGTTCTGGCCGAGGGGCACCCCTTGCTGATGACCGGCCGTCTTGCACCAAAATTCTGGGAGTTGCCGCTGGCCGACCTGCAAAGCCGGGTCGAAGGTGCCCATCACGTCGCACTGGATCCGCCCGACGACGCATTGCTGGGCGCGGTTCTTGCCAAGCTGTTTGTCGACAGGCAGCTCAACCCCGGCCCCGATGTCATCGCCTATCTTGTCAAGCATATGGACCGGCGGTTTGAAAGCGCAGCCGACGTTGTATCCCAACTGGACCAACTGGCCCTGGCAGAAAAACGCGACATTACACGCGCGCTGGCCATTCGCGTACTGAACACGGCCCCGGATGAGGTCGAGACCAATGATTGACCCGCTGACGTCAATTTCGCATCCTCAAACAGGACAATCTGGAAGGCACATGGATCAGACCGTCGAAACCTATATCCCGGACTGGGGAACAATCGGAAAGCCCCTGTTTGACAAACCGGATGCACGGGCACTATCCCGCGTCGGGGTTGTCGATGTCGGGTCGAACTCGGTACGGATGGTCATTTTCGACGGGGCGGCGCGATCACCGGCCTATTTCTACAATGAAAAGGTCATGTGCGAACTGGGGGCAGGCCTGTCCGAAACCGGACGACTGAACCCGCGTGGCCGCGACCGCGCCTTGTCGGCCCTACGACGGTTCCAGCACCTGGCAATGGATCTGGATTTGCCCGGTTTGCATGTTGTGGCCACCGCTGCTGTGCGCGAAGCCTCGGATGGGCCCGAGTTCTGCGATCAGGTGCAGGCTGAAACCGGTTTGCAGGTGGCCATCATTGACGGTGACGAAGAAGCCCGCCTGTCGGCGCAGGGTGTCTTGTTGGGGTGGCCCGGAGCTTATGGACTGATCTGCGATATCGGCGGGTCGTCGATGGAATTGGCCGAAATAGGCGGTGGTCAGGTCGGCCGCCGCGTGACCTCGCCGCTTGGGCCGTTGAAACTGCGTGACATCAAAGGCGGGCGACGTGCGCGAAAAGCGCATATCAAGGAAACGATGGAGGATCTGCGCAATCAGATGGGCCAGCAGCGGGACCGTTTATTTCTGGTCGGCGGCAGCTGGCGGGCCTTTGCGCGGCTGGACATGCTGCGGCGGGGCTATCCGCTGAACGTGCTGCATGAATACCGCATGACCACCAAACAGGTGCGCGAGACGATCAAATACATCGAAAAACACGATAGCGAAAAGCTGCGTGCTCAGGCGGGCGTGTCCAGTTCGCGCATGGCGCTTATCCCATATGCGATGGATGTTCTGGCGCGGCTGATCCGCACGTTCAAACCCAAAGATATCGCCATCTCAAGCTATGGTATCCGCGAGGGCTTGTTGTATGAGCAGATGCCGCAGGAAGTGCGCGACCGCGACCCGCTGATCGAAGCCAGCCGGTTCTCGGAAGCAAAGGACGCCCGCCTGCCCGGATTTGGCAGCAATCTCTATGATTTTGTCATCCCGCTGTTCAGATCCGCACCGCCCAGCAGGGTGCGCCTGATCAAAGCGGCCTGCCTGCTGCATGATGTAAGCTGGCGCGCGCATCCCGATTATCGGGCCGAGGTGTGTTTCGACAACGTCACGCGCGCCAATCTTGGTGGCTTGAAGCACTCCGAGCGTGTCTTCATCGGATTGGCACTGCAACACCGCTATCGCAACAAGCGGGAAGGCAACCGGTTCTCTCGGCTTTACGAGTTGCTGGACGAAAATAGCCAGAAACAGGCCGAGATCCTGGGCAAGGCCATGCGCTTTGGCGCGATGCTGTGGATGCACAACGATGCCAATATGGGGCAGCTCAAGTTTTTCCCCAAGAAGCGAGAGCTGGAACTGTATCTGCCCGAAACCGCTGCCCCCCTGTTCAGCGAAGTGGCTGAAGCCCGGCTGAACGCTTTGGCAGCGGCGCTGAAATCTCAGACTCGCGTGATTGTCAAAGGCTGACTCTTGAGCGGGTCAGATATCTGTGGGTCCCTTGGGCACCTCGATATCTTGCTTTTCGGGCTGAGAAGGCTCTTGGGGCGGTTTTCTGCGGATAATGATATCGCCATTGGGCAGGATCTCGGGTGGTTCATAAACACTCCAGTCCTTGACCTCAGCCGCCAGTTCAGCAAGTGCCGGGCCCATCTGCTGCAAGAATGACTGCATTGCCGGGCCAAGCTCTTCCGCCAGACCCAGCAAGTTTTCCAATGCCGGTTCCATTTCCTTGCGCAGGCCTTCGAAAAACAGTTCGGCCCCCTGCTCCAACAGGGATTTTTCATTGTCTTCCTGCGCCATCGCAGGCGCGGCAAGGAACATTGAGATCGTACCGATCAGCAAAATGCGTGTCATACCTGACATATAAGGCCCGTGTGGCAGGCTGGAAAGGTCACAGTTCAATATCAAGCGTGACCGGAAAATGATCGGAGGCCGTCAAAAGCGCCTGCCGCAATTCCGGTTCAGCCCAACAGGCGGCATCCTGAAACGGGTGCCAGATACGCCAGGACGGGCGATATGCTTGCAGGTCCGCGGTAATCATTATGTAATCCAGCAAAGCGTCCAGAAATTTACCTTCCTCCGGACGGGCAAAGCGCGCAGTGGCAGGCACCGGCCCGGGCCGAAACCTGTAGGCTGTGACGGCGTTCGGATCGAACAATCCGGCTTGCAGCAATACCTCGACCGACGAGCGGCCAAAGAGGTGCTCAAACTCATCCAGCCCGGGGCCATCGTTCAGATCGCCCAGCAAAATGACGGGCTGATTTTGCGCAACATGCCATTCGACGCGCCGTGCAAGCCAGATCGCTTGCGCCAGCTGCTTGCGGCGATTGGCAATCGAGATCCGGATCGCCTCGTCCCGCGATTCGGCACCGTGCGGTGCCTTGGATTTCAGATGTGCCCCGATCAGGCGGATGTTGTGCCCGGCTTGCGTCGTCACTTCCAGTTCCATCGGCGGTTTGGAGAACCGTACGACATCCTCGGTCGCATCGATATCGAGGTCGATTTTGAACACGCCATCGAACCGGGGGGCTGCCGTATCTGCAATATCTCCCTTGGGGTCATGGCGAACACTCAGCACCGTTCTGTCATAGAGCAATGCCAGTTCCTGATGCGTGTCGTTTGCATAGCCCATCACCGCATCAGACGTGCGCAAGTTGAACGCTTCGGCAAAGGCTTGCAGGGCCCGAACCGTGTTCTGGCGTCTGCCGGTGTTGGGCGCCTCGACGATCACAATCGCATCAGCGTCAATTGCGGTCAGAACCTTGGCAATCGCTTCGACCTGCTGCGCTTTGGTGACGTCGTGCCTGCCAGACCAGCTGTCATCGACGATCAGCCTGTCTTTCTGGTCAAACAGATTGGCGAACCATTCGATATTATAGGTCGCCAGCCGCATCTAATCAGGCCCGCGCACCGTTGATTTCATCCCAGGCACGATTGATGTCGATCATCTTTTTCTCGGCCAACCGGATCGCCTCTTCGGGGACACCCCGGGCCATCATGGCGTCGGGGTGCGTTTCCCGAACCAGCTGCCGCCAGACCTTGCGAATGTCGGGCAGCGGCATGTTATGTGGAACCCCCAGAACCGTGTAAGGATCGTTTGGCGCATCCGGAACAAAGCGCGCCCGCAGCGCTTTGAACTGCGCGTCGGTTTGTCCGAAGATCTGGCTGACATCTTCGAGAAATGCGTTTTCGTTCGGATGATAGAAACCGTCCGCCATCGCAATGTGAAAAAGCCCCTCCATCAAGTCACACAGGGTTGTGCTGTCTTCCGAGAACATGCGTGCGATTTTGCGCGCGTAGTCCTGATATCCCGCCACGTCCGTTCGGGCCATGTTGAAGACTCGGGCTGCACCTTCCTCATCTTCGCGCGCGATCTGAAACACGTCGCGAAAGGCGGTGACCTCATCACGGGTCACCTGACCGTCTGCCTTGGCCATTTTGGCACCCAGTGCGATGACCGCAATCGTAAAGGCCACGGACCGCTCCGGTGGCGAGCGTAGTTTTTCAAAAACTGCGGTCAGGCTTTCGCCTTGGGCAAGCGCGCTCAGCGCATCGGATATGCGGGTCCAGATCGACATGACCGCACCCTAGCGTCACAATTCAGGACTGTCAGGTCCAACGGGTCATTCAGCACCAAGAATTTTCTGCATCAGCACAAGATCCAGACGCTGGCCGAATTTGAACCCGACTTCGGGCATCACCCCAACTTTCGAATAGCCAAGTGCGGCATGAAACGCCTCAGCCCCCGGATTGGCCGAGGATATGCCCGCGACCAGAACATGAACGCCTTGGGCTTGCGCGATTTCCTCCAGCTCTGACATCAACGCACGTCCCACCCCTTTGCCCCACGCATCCGGTGACAGCTGGATCGTATGTTCGCAGGTTTGCGCATAACCGGGCCCGGTGCGGAAAGGGCCATATGTGGCAAAACCGATAACGTGGCTGTCGTGCTCGGCAACCAGATAACCAGGCACGCGTGCCTTGATATCTTCGGCAATCTGGGCGGCGCTGCGCTCGTCCGTCGTGAAAGTGACCAAAGTGTCCCGGATGATCGCATTGGTGATCCGGGCAATGGCTGGTGCATCTGACGCTGTGGCCGGGCGAATGTTCATCCCAGCACCCGAAGCCCATGAGGTGTCTCGATCTCTGCCTGCAAAGCCGCGGGGCCGGTATCGAACACCACATGATCCAGTTCACCCAGTTGACGGGCCAGTGTCAGGGCGTCGGGGTGATAGACAACCAGGCGTCGCAACCGGCACGCGCTGTCCTGCAACATGTTTGCTGGGTGCAGGTCGCCTTTCCATTCGATAAGGGCGGGAAACAGATTGTCGAACGGCAAGCGCCCCGTTGGCGGAACCGCCATGCGCCATTGCAACGCGCCGCGGGTCAGGTCGATGGGCTGTCCGGTACCATCTGGGAAGATCGACAGCGTGGCCTCGATATCCTCGACCCGGCATATCCAGTTCGTCAAACGCGGGCCGCCCTGAAAATTGTCCAGATCGAACCATCGCGGCCTGCCCGGAGGTTGCGCCTGCGGATCGATGGCAATCGCTTCGAGATAGAGCCCATCCCTGAGACCCAGCAGCCTGTTATGTGTCCCGAATTTTTCGTGTTTCCCACCGGGTTGCAGCGCAACGCCAAGCGCCTGTTCGATATGCGCAGACGCTTCTTCAAGCGTTTCGCCCGCGACGGCCAGATGATCGAGTAACATGCGCACCCTCCTGCGAAAAACGACCGGCCCCGAAGGGATCCGGTCGCATGTTTTCGCCATTGGCGCGGGATCACAAGAGCTTTCGTTGAAAGTCTTGCCTTGGGTCAGGGCCGTGCTTGGCGGATCAGGCGCAGAATGTCCTGAGCGGCCTCGGGAATGTTGGTGCCCGGACCAAAGATAGCCTTGACCCCATGGTCATACAGGAACTGGTAATCCTGCTGCGGGATCACCCCGCCACAGATTACGATGATATCGTCGGCCCCTGCTTTCTTCAGCTCTTCCACCAGCTGCGGTGCCAGTGTTTTATGCCCCGCCGCCTGCGAGGAAATGCCGACCACATGCACGTCATTGTCCACCGCGTCCTGCGCGGCCTCGGCGGGCGTCTGGAACAGCGGGCCAACGTCCACATCAAAACCGATATCAGCAAAGGCCGTGGCGATGACCTTGGCACCGCGATCATGCCCGTCCTGCCCCATCTTGACCACCAGCAGACGGGGGCGGCGACCCTCGGCCTCAGCAAAGTCTTCAATGGATTTCTGGATCGCGGCAAAGCCTTCGTCGCCCTCGTAAGCAGCGCCGTAGACACCGGCCAGGGTTTTCACCTCGGCGCGGTGGCGGCCGAATTCTTTCTCCATTGCCATGCTGATCTCTCCTACGGATGCACGGGCGCGGGCGGCTTCGACCGCAGCGGCCAGCAGGTTTCCGCCCTCTTGGGCGGTCTTGGTCAGGGCGTCCAGCGCGGCTTGGCACGCGGCTTCATCACGGGTCGCGCGAATGCGTTCCAGCCGCGCCACCTGCGCCTCGCGAACAGCGACGTTGTCGACATCCAGAATGTCGATCGGGTCTTCCTGTTCCTTGCGGTATTTGTTGACGCCGACGATCACTTCGTCGCCCCGGTCAATCATGGCCTGACGGCGGGCTGCGCTTTCCTCGATGCGCAGCTTGGGCATACCCGAGGCAACGGCCTTGGTCATGCCACCCATCTCCTCGACCTCTTGCATCAGGGCCCAGGCTTTTTCGACCAGTTCATTGGTCAGGCTTTCGACATAGTAAGAACCGGCCAGCGGATCGACCACATCAGTCACACCGGTTTCTTCCTGAAGTACAAGCTGCGTGTTTCGCGCGATGCGGGCCGAGAAATCGGTGGGCAGCGCAATTGCCTCGTCCAGAGCATTTGTATGAAGCGACTGGGTGCCACCCAGAACTGCACTCATCGCTTCATAGGCGGTACGGATGACGTTGTTGTAAGGGTCTTGTTCCTGAAGCGATACACCGGAAGTCTGGCAATGGGTGCGCAGCATCTTTGAACGTTCGGACTTTGCTCCAAACTCGGTCATGACGCGATGCCACAGCGTGCGCGCGGCACGCAATTTGGCGATCTCCATGAAGAAATTCATGCCGATGGCGAAGAAGAACGATAAACGGCCCGCGAACTTGTCCACGTCCATTCCGGCCTCAGTCGCGGCACGGACGTATTCGCGCCCATCGGCCAGCGTATACGCCAGTTCCTGAACAAGGTTCGCCCCGGCCTCTTGCATGTGATAGCCCGAGATCGAGATCGAGTTGAACTTGGGCATCTCATTCGACGTGTATTCGATGATGTCCGAGATGATCTTCATCGACGGTTCAGGCGGGTAGATATAAGTGTTGCGCACCATGAATTCTTTCAGAATGTCGTTCTGAATGGTGCCGGAAAGGACAGACTTGTCGTGACCCTGTTCTTCACCCGCAACAATGAAACTTGCCAGGATCGGAACAACCGCGCCATTCATGGTCATCGAGACCGAGACCTTGTCCAGCGGGATGCCGTCAAACAGGATCTTCATATCCTCGACACTGTCGATCGCAACGCCTGCCTTACCGACATCGCCAACAACGCGTGGGTGATCACTGTCATAGCCGCGATGTGTCGCCAGATCGAAGGCAACCGAAACGCCTTGCTGGCCTGCCGCCAAGTTGCGTCGGTAAAACGCATTCGACTCCTCGGCGGTTGAGAAACCCGCATATTGGCGGATCGTCCAGGGACGGCCCGCATACATCGTGGCCTTGACACCGCGGGTAAACGGGCCAAATCCCGGCAAAGACCCCATATGAGGCAGATCGGCGGTGTCTTCCTGGGTATAAAGCGGTTTGACCGCGATACCTTCCAGCGTTTCCTTGGTCAGGTCGTCCAACGGACGTCCGCGCAGCTCTTTCTCGGCAAGCGCTTTCCAGTCCTTCGTGTCGGTCATTTCGATTTCCTCTCGTCAATACGGATGGCGGTCGCTGAAAGCGTCCGCGCCAAAGTCCTGCACTTGGCCTGTTCATTCAGGTGCAAGCGCGAAAATGTGGTCACCCGGCGCAAATCGCCGGTCGCAATCGCGGGCACAGGGGCTATATTCGAAAGAACAGGAGGCCCCATGACACGCACGCTTGCCTTTGTTTTCTCGGCACTAATCCCTCTGGCTGCCCTAGCGGCAGACGGAACCGCGCCGTCTGATGACAGTTTTGTCCGCCCGGTGGGTGAAAGTGAACTCAGCGAGTTCTTGTGGGTCAAACGCCCCATCGTGGTTTTTGCTGACACGCCTGCCGATCCGCGGTTCCAGCAGCAGATCGATATGCTTGTCGCAGAAGAAGCAGCCATGCGCGACCGCGATGTCATCGTGCTAACAGACACGGACCCGTCTGCCCGGTCCCCGATCCGGACCAAGCTGCGGCCGCGTGGTTTCCAGATGGTGTTCGTCGACAAGGACGGTGTGGTCAAATTGCGCAAACCCAGCCCGTGGAGCGTGCGTGAGATTGGCAGGTCTATCGACAAGACCCCCCTGCGCGAACGCGAGATCCGCGACCGGCGCGAAGGGGGCTGAACGCTTTCGCCACACCCAATGGCCCCGGCGCGATGCGCCGAGAACGTTGGAATGTATATCGAAAGCGCCAACATGGTCACTCGAACTCGATGATTACGTCGTCCACAGCAAGGCTGTCACCGGGGCCTGCATTGACTTTGGCCACCACGCCCCTCTTTTCTGCACGCAGGATGTTTTCCATCTTCATCGCCTCAATCGTGCAAAGCGCCTGACCTTCCTGCACTTCCTGCCCCACTTCGACATCGACCTTCACGACTAGGCCCGGCATTGGGCAGAGCAGCAACTTCGAGGTATCAGGCGGCAGTTTTTCCGGCATCAGTTTGGCCAGTTCCGCCTGCCGTGGGCGGCGCACATGCACTTTCATGTCAGCGCCCCGGTTGCGAACACGGAACCCGCCCGAGACCTTGCCGATTTTCAGAACCAGCGGGCTGCCATCCACGTCCAGAACCGCCAGCTGATCGCCCGGCGTCCAGTCCGAGGCGACACGCAAGGACGGTCCGTCCTCAAACTTGACCGTTGACCCCTCTTTGTCGGCGTTGACCTGCACGGCGAACTCCTGCCCCTGCAATGTCACAACCCAGCGCTTGCCTACTTTGCGTTCGTGATTGTCCATCCGCCCCGACACGCGGGTGCGCCGGATTTCGGCGACGCGGTGCATGGCCGCGCAGGAAGCAGCAATCCGGCGCAGATCAGCTTCGGGCAGCGTGACGCCCTCGAACCCGTCTGGGTATTCTTCAGCAATGAAGGCCGTTGTCATGTCACCGCTGACAAACTTTGGGTGATCCATAACTGCCGACAGGAACGGCAGGTTGTGACCGATGCCTTCCACTTCGAAACTGTCCAGCGCCACGCGCATCGCCTCGATAGCTTTTTCGCGGGACGGCGCCCAGGTGCAGAGTTTGGCGATCATCGGGTCGTAATACATGCTGATCTCGCCGCCTTCGTAGACGCCGGTATCATTGCGCACGGCGGTTTCGCCTTCTGGTGCTTCACCCTGCCATTTGCCGTTGACCAGCAACGGACCAGCCGCGGTTTCCTGCGGCGGGCGATACCGGGTCAGACGACCGATCGACGGCAGGAAGTTGCGATACGGGTCTTCCGCATACAGACGGTTTTCAATCGCCCAGCCGGTCAGGGTCACGTCATCCTGCGTTATCGAAAGCTTTTCACCCGCTGCGACACGGATCATCTGCTCGACCAGATCGACGCCGGTGATCAGTTCCGTAACAGGGTGTTCCACCTGCAGGCGCGTGTTCATTTCGAGGAAGTAGAAGTTCTTGTCTCCGTCCACGATGAACTCGACCGTACCTGCACTTGCGTAGTTCACGGCCTTGGCCAGAGCGACAGCCTGTTCACCCATCGCCTTGCGGGTTTCGGGATCAAGGAAGGGTGACGGCGCCTCTTCCACCACTTTCTGATTCCGGCGCTGGATTGAGCATTCACGCTCGCCCAGGTAAATGCCATTTCCGTGACTGTCGCACAGAACCTGAATTTCGATGTGGCGCGGCTGGGTTACGAATTTTTCGATGAAGATCCGGTCATCTCCGAACGAGTTTGCGGCTTCGTTCTTGGACGACTGAAAGCCTTCGCGCGCCTCTTCATCGCTCCACGCGATGCGCATGCCCTTACCACCGCCACCGGCGCTGGCCTTGATCATGACCGGATAACCGATTTCGTTCGAGATCTTGACCGCCTCGTCCGCGTCCTCGATCAGCCCCATGTAACCCGGAACCGTCGAAACTCCGGCCTCCTGTGCGATCTTCTTCGAAGTGATCTTATCGCCCATGCTTTCGATTGCACCAACAGGGGGACCGACAAAGGCGACACCTTCGGCCTCGAGCGCCTCGGCGAACTTCGAATTTTCCGACAGGAAGCCATAGCCGGGATGAACCGCCTGCGCGCCGCTTTTGCGGATGGCATCCATGACCTTGTCGATCACAATGTAGGACTGGTTCGCCGGGGGCGGACCGATATGCACGGCTTCGTCGGCCATCGACACATGCAACGCGTTCTTGTCCGCGTCCGAATAAATGGCAACGGTGCCGATACCCATCTTGCGGGCGGTCTTGATGACCCGGCAGGCGATCTCGCCCCGATTGGCGATCAGGATCTTATTGAACATGAAACGTCCTTTGGCTTGGTGTTCCGAAAACGCAAAACGCCGCCGCAGGGAACGATCCCCACGACGGCGTGATGCGCGATGATGGCTGAGGCGCCAGGCGCCCCGAAAGATTTGCGTTAGTTACAGGTGTTCTGCGTCTTGCAGTACAGCACGTTGCCCGCTGCGCCGACGGCCGCGCCAAACAGCGGGTCGGCATTGAGGACCGCGGCCCCCACAGCCCCGGCACCGCCGCCGAGGATTGCCTGTTCGCCCGTGGTGTCACCGCACGCGGCCAGACCAGCACAGGTCGCCGCAACAAGGATGAGTTTCGAGAATCGCATTGTGTCTGCCCTTTTAGGTTTCTTGGTTCGTTTAGGGCCAGATGCGCGAAATGCGGCTTGTTATTCAATATCAATGGGGTTGCAGGCAGGTTTTGTGCGGGATTTCGCCACTTTTTGGCTGCGCGGCCCACAAAGAAAAACGCGGACAGGTCTATGTGGGGAACACAAGCCTGCCCGCGCAAGGAAGGGGTACGGAATAGTAGGTGCATGTGCGGCGCAGGCAAAGTAGAGCCGCACGGCCCATTCAGATTGCACGGCACAATCCGTTGGGCAAACACAGTATTGTTTCCCAAGGGCAACTCGGCTGGTTTCTGCCCAAGCCGCAACATGGCGCGCAACTTCGTGCCGACAGCATTCATGGGAATTACCAGCGCGATAGACCCGTTCACCGTCACAGTTTCGTGACGAAAGGGGCCGCTTCCGATGTTTTCTGCGACTGCAACATCACGAATCGCCGCTACTGCACAGGCGAAGGAATTCCCTCGCAGCAGTGCGTTAGATGACAGGTTCAAGACGCCGTGATTCAAGAAGCCGAAAAAGGCACATTTTCTTGAGAAATCAGACGGTTCTATTCTCTTTCTCGTGATTTCCAAAGATTTCTGCTGCGTGAAACGGTCCTTGGGCACACTCGCACTCAAAGGAACACCCACATGACTATGACTAGAAAAAAGGCACTCCTGCTCGCTGCCTCTGCGCTCAGTGTGACTGGCACGTTTGCTTTCGCTCAGGACGCCCGGACCCAGGCTGAACTCGACGCTTTGCGCGCACGGGTCGAGGCGCTGGAAGCCGGCAAAAGCAGCCCCGCCAACGGAGATTTCCGCATCGGCAACACCGTTCTGGACATTTACGGATACGTGAAGGCCGATTTCTTTTATGACTTCGACTACGATCAGGGGGATACAGCGTTCGTGAATGTTATCGGCGAACCCTCGGCCGCGACCGACGGCACCTTCGGGGCAACCGTTCGCCAATCTCGGATCGGACTGCGTACCACCACCCCGAGCGGGATCGGTGACATTGGCGGACAGCTTGAGCTTGACCTGTTCGGTTCCGGTGGCACGGCTGAATTGCGCATACGCCATGCCAACATCACCATTGGCGACCAGTTCCTGATCGGTCAGTATTGGACAAACTTCCAACCATTGGACACCTACCCGACCACCGTCGAATTCAACGGCCCGGTGGGTATCGCATTCGCCCGTGTCCCGCAGTTGAGATACACTGGGCAGCTTGGCAGCAATGCACAGTTTGCGGTCTCGATCGAAGAGAACGTGAGCGGGTCGAATTCCGATGATCCCGTCCTGACGGCCTCGGCGGAGTATAACGACGGCACATATATTGCCCGTGGAGCCGTTTTGTACGGCAAAGCCAATTCCGGCAATGTCGAAGTGGATCAGACGGGCTTTACGTTGTCGGGCGGCATTCGCCCCTGGCAAGGTGGATTGTTCCAGGTCAACTACGTCACTGGTGAGGCGCTTGGGCCATACCTGATCGGTCTCGGCGATGCCATTGTCGGAGGACAGGCCAACGATGTGGATGGCTATACCGTGGAATTCAGGCAGGACCTCAGCCCGAAGTTGAACGTTGGCATTTCCTATGGTCGCGAGAGTTATGATCTGCCGACCTCGACCGGCACCCTGTCCTTCACCGAGCTGGAAACGATCCATGTCAACGCGTTCTACAAGGCGACAGACAGTCTGACGCTCAGCGCCGAGTATATCTATGGCGAGCGGAACGACGCGCCCACCGGCAGAACCTTTGATGGCAGCCGTGTTCAGCTTGCGGCGCAGTTGAACTTCTGAGACCACACACAAATCCTGCCCGGTTTCGGGCAGGATCTTCCCGAAACCGGCAGTGATTGGCTTATGTACGGCTGCGAATGTCACAATCAGTCCATCCCGTCGATGATGTCCGGGAAGGATGCGCGCGCAGCGTCTACGTCGATGACAAGCAAGGCATCATAGCTGGCCGGATCAAAGGGGTCTTCTGCCGGAATGACTTCGCGCCCGAACAGCCAGCTCAAACGCCCGGCATCCAGATTGCCCCGTTCGAACGGCTGGTCACCGAAATGGGTCCAAAGGGCTTCCATGAACGCAATATCAGCGCGCTTGTCCGCAGGTTTACGATCCCGAAACCGCTCCCGCCGCGTTAACGGTGTAACGCCCTTTGGGTTGGCGCGACGAATGGTGAACTGAAAGTCTGTGCCTGAAAGGCGACCGGGAAAACCACGATGCTTCAGCATGAAAGGCCCCCTTGTGTCATACTTGCAGACAAAAGCAATTCGAGCCCGAAAAGGGATGGGGTCATGATGCGCACCTCCAAAGCCGCACAGTTGGTCTGAGATGCTTTGTACTCATGGATTCCTGCGTTCATGGTCAAAGCCCCTCCCAGATACACTGGGACTGCTCCAGCCGGTAGGCCTCAAAAAACTGGGTCGCATCAGGGGCGGCATCACCAAACTCAACCGGGCGATCGGACAAAGAGATCACGACCCGCGCCGGCTGCAATTCATGCTGCGCGACATATGGAACGGCCAGAATCTGGCACAGGTGCTCCATATCCTTCGACGCCACATCATACCCGATCCGCCCCACTGACGCGCCTATTCTGGGCGCGATGAAGCGAAAGCGCAGCCAAAGCTCGCCAGGATTGTTGTCCAGCAGGACATCGCTCAGTTGCACTGGCTGGCCCGACGGCACCGGCAGCAACGTATCGGTGTCCGCAAAAGCTGGATGGCTGAAGGTGAGAGCAATCAGACAAATGGCGCGGCCCCGGACCCACCAGCGGCGAGCTCCTCCTTCCGGGGTCGCGCGCGCAGTACGATTGGTCTGCGCGGTTCTATGTCTGACGGGTCGGATCATTCTACTATTTGCCGGTTTTTGTCAATTCCGCCTCAATTTGAGGGGGTTTCAGCCTCGGAACCGCTGTGAGGGTCAAAGATTGAGCGGGGCGGATCACCCCGCCCCCAGAAGGATCACAGCGGGATATTGTCGTGCTTTTTCCACGGGTTCTTCAGCTGCTTGCCGCGCAAGCTGGCAAATGCCCGGGACACACGTCGGCGGGTCGAATGCGGCATGATCACCTCATCAATGAAGCCGCGCTCGGCTGCCACGAAGGGATTTGCAAATCGGTCTTCGTAATCCTTGGTGTGAGACGCAATCTTGTCCGCATTGTCCAGATCGGCGCGATGAATGATCTCGGTCGCCCCTTTGGCCCCCATGACCGCGATTTCGGCGGTGGGCCAGGCATAGTTGAAATCACCGCGCAAATGCTTGGAGGCCATAACGTCATAAGCACCGCCATAAGCCTTTCGGGTAATCACCGTAACCTTCGGAACGGTCGCCTCACCATAAGCAAAGAGCAACTTGGCCCCATGCTTAATGACACCGCCATATTCCTGGCTTGTTCCCGGAAGGAAGCCAGGAACGTCGACCAGTGTCAGGATCGGGATTTCGAAACAGTCACAGAAGCGTACAAAGCGCGCAGCCTTACGTGACGAGTCGATATCCAGACACCCGGCCAGCACCATCGGCTGATTTGCGACGACGCCAACGGTCTGACCTTCCAACCGGATGAACCCGGTAATGATGTTCTTGGCAAAATCTTCCTGAATTTCATAGAAATCGCCTTCATCCGCTACTTTGGCGATGAGTTCCTTCATGTCGTAGGGGGTGTTCGGATTCTCTGGGATAAGAGTGTCCAGCGAAGCCTCGATCCGGCCGGGTTCGTCAAAGAACGGGCGCACGGGCGGCTTTTCGCGGTTGTTGAGGGGCAGGAAGTCCACCAGGCGCCGCACCTCGGCCAAAGCTTCGACGTCGTTTTCGAACGCGCCATCAGCGACCGAGGATTTCTTGGTATGGGTCGAAGCCCCGCCCAGTTCCTCGGCAGTCACCACTTCGTTAGTTACGGTCTTCACCACATCCGGGCCAGTCACGAACATGTAAGAGGTGTCTTTGACCATGAAGATAAAGTCGGTCATCGCCGGGCTATACACTGCACCACCGGCACAGGGGCCCATGATTACACTGATCTGCGGCACCACGCCCGAAGCCATAATGTTGCGCTGGAACACTTCGGCATAACCTGCCAGCGAAGCCACACCTTCCTGAATGCGCGCGCCGCCCGAATCGTTGATACCAATCACTGGCGCACCGTTCTGCACCGCCATGTCCATAATCTTGCAGATCTTCTGAGCATGGGTTTCTGACAGCGATCCGCCAAAGACGGTAAAATCCTGGCTGAATACATAAACCATGCGCCCGTTGATCGTGCCCCAGCCGGTGACGACACCGTCACCCGCAGGCTTTTGTTTTTCCATCCCGAAATCGGTGCAGCGGTGGCTGACGAACATGTCAAACTCTTCAAAGCTGCCCTCGTCCAGCAGCAGTTCGATCCGTTCACGCGCGGTCAGCTTGCCGCGTGCGTGCTGGGCATCGATCCGTTTCTGCCCACCCCCCAGACGTGCGTTATCACGACGGGCTTCCAATTCGGAAAGAATGTCTTTCATGACGACTATCCCCTTATTAATTTGCCGGGACCCTACCTGCTTGGGCCGCTCATCCAAAGCTATTTTCGGCAAATTTGCAAAATTTCAGCAACAGTAATTTGGATAACTGCAAAACTGCGAATTTTCACGAGTAATTCTGCGAATGACTGGCAATCCGAAAATCCACGGCTATACATGTGAACCATGCAGTTCAGCTCTGACGCGGTCCACCGGACACCACCCACATTGGCGACGCTTGTTTTACTCTCGGGCCTGTCCGCCCTGAGCATGAACCTGTTTCTGCCCAGCCTGCCAAACATGGCCGAGTATTTCGAAACCGATTACAAGGTCATGCAGCTGTCGATTGCGCTTTATCTGCTGATCAATGCCATTCTGCAAATTCTCATAGGTCCAATAGCGGATCAGGCAGGTAGACGACCGGTTTTGCTTTGGGGCCTAGGCCTGTTCCTGATGGCAACCCTGGGATGCATCTTTGCCCCCAATGCTACGGTTTTTCTGGCGTTCAGGATGTGTCAGGCGGTTGTGGTCGTCGGTATGGTTCTCAGCCGCGCTGCGGTGCGGGATATGTACGATCAGGATCAAGCTGCTTCGATGATCGGTTATGTGACGATGGGCATGGCCGTGGTTCCAATGATTGGCCCTGCCATCGGCGGCTTGCTGGAAGTGAGTTTTGGTTGGAAAGCGAATTTCTGGCTGCCCTTTGCCGTAGGTCTGCTGACTTTGGCACTGACCTATTCGGACTTTGGGGAAACATCAGCAAAAAGCGGTAAAACGCTTGTCCAGCAATTCAAGGAATACCCCGAACTTCTAACCTCGCCACGGTTCTGGGGGTACTCACTGGCTTGCGCCTTCTCTTCGGGTTCGTTTTTCGCCTACCTCGGCGGCGCACCGTTCATTGGCACAGAACTGTTCGGCTTGAGCGCGGCACAGGTTGGCATTTATTTTGGCGCACCTGCGGTTGGGTATTTTGTAGGTAACTTTATGAGTGGGCGGTTTTCAGTACGGTTCGGCGTGAACCGCATGGTGCTGTGGGGAAGCCTGTTCAATGCGTTTGGCGTCGCTGTATCGGCATTGCTGTTTTTAGCGGACCGCGGAACCGCACTTAGTTTCTTTGGGTTCATGACATTTGTGGGCGTCGGCAATGGCATGGTCATCCCCAACGCAACCTCGGGCGCGCTATCAGTGCGCCCTCACCTGGCTGCAACCGCCTCGGGCCTGAGTGGCGCCATCATGTTGGGCGGCGGCGCCGGGCTGAGCGCGCTGGCAGGTGCCTTGCTGACGCGTGAAACCGGCGCGATGCCGCTGCTTTGGCTGATGCTGGCAACAGCCGTTCTGGCGATCGTCGCAATTTCAACTGTCGTACGAAGAGAACGGCAATTAGGGCTGTAACCGCTTGCCCCAATGACTTTGCAAAGTTATCCTCGGCAATTGGAAAACTTGCAAAGGCACCCTATGGCCACTCAAAAGCTCTATGCGGGCGCGAAACTGCGCGAAATGCGTACGCGCCTGACTCTGACGCAGCGCGAATTTGCCGCCAAACTGGGAGTTTCACTGCCCTACCTGAACCAGATGGAGAACAACAACCGGCCGATCTCGACCACGGTTGTGCTGGCTCTGGCGCAGGAATTCGGAATGGATGTTACCGAACTCAGCACCGGCGACAGCGAACGTCTTGTTTCAGACATGCGCGAGGCGCTGGCCGATCCTGTTTTTTCGGACATTCAGCCCCCACTGGCAGATCTGCGCCTGACAGCTTCCAACGCCCCGGCTCTGGCGCGGGCGTTTATCGAATTGCATAAAACCTATCGGCAGACACATGAACGCCTTGCCTCGCTGGACGAGGCTTTGGGACGCGAAGATGCGCGCATTCAGGCCAGCCCGTGGGAAGAAGTGCGCGATTTCTTCCACTACTGCGACAACTACATCGACGCCGTGGACAGGGCTGCGGAACTGTTTGCCAACCGCGCCGACGGCCCCGGCGGTATCCGGCAAGCCGCCCTGAGCAGCCTTTCAGAGCGTGGAATTCAGGTGGTTTTTTCAGATACGGGCCCCTTGCGCGCTTATGATGTCGACAGCAAAATTTTGCGCCTGTCCTCCCGTGCTGCGCCGCAGACGCAAGTGTTCCAACTTCTGTTGCAGGTTGCGCTGATCAGTCAGGACCAGTTGCTGGAGGCGACGCTGGATTTCGCCAAATTCCAAAGCGACGAGGCTCGCTCCATCGCCAAGATCGGACTTGCTAACTATTTCGCTGGTGCCTCTCTGATGCCTTATACCGCGTTTTTGACCGCCGCTCAGGAAGAGCGTCACGATCTGGAGCTGCTCAGCAACCGTTTCGGGGCGTCGGTCGAGCAGGTTGCACATCGGCTGTCGACACTACAGCGTCCCGGCGCCAAGGGTATCCCGTTCTTCTTCGTCCGGGTTGATCAGGCCGGTACGATCACCAAGCGGCACTCGGCCACACGCCTGCAATTTGCGCGCTTTGGTGGGGCCTGCCCGCTTTGGAACGTGCATCGGGCCTTTGAAACGCCCGGGCATTTCCTGCGGCAACTGGCGGAAACGCCTGATGGTGTTCGCTATATTTCGCTGGCGCGGGATGTCTCAAAATCTGGGGGCTCGTTTGGCGCTCCGGTCAGACGATACGCCATAGCGCTGGGATGCGAGGTCCGTCATGCCCCGGCTCTTGTTTATGCTGATAACCTCGACATCAACAATGCCAGCGCCTACGAGCCTATCGGTATTTCCTGCCGCATCTGCGAGCGGCAAACCTGCCACCAGCGTTCGGTCCCGCCGCTGGAACGCCGTCTGAGCATCGACACCCATATTCGCGGCACCCTGCCCTATGAAGTGACTTGATCTTAGTCTGATTTATTATCCCACCGGTGTAGCGTCTCTGGTCACGACGGGGGCAGAGCCCCCGTCACTATGTTTAAGCCTTGGACAGGATCGCCC
Source organism: Ruegeria sp. AG7 (assembly GCF_056541545.1). Taxonomy (NCBI): domain Bacteria; kingdom Pseudomonadati; phylum Pseudomonadota; class Alphaproteobacteria; order Rhodobacterales; family Roseobacteraceae; genus Ruegeria; species Ruegeria sp. AG7. The sequence continues at coordinate 85,167 of NZ_JBQFYP010000004.1, read as the reverse complement.
AAATCTCATCCTTCAGCGCCGCGCGCTTTTTGCGCAGGTCAACCTCTGCCAGTTCTTCCATGGGCTCGACATTGGTTTCGGCGCGGTGAACTTCGCGGTTGACCTCATGATATTCATCGGCCAGCCGCGCAAAATGCGCATCCGTTTGCTTGAGCTGGCTCATCAGTTCAACTTTGTCCGGAAACTCTTCGGCCAGTTCATGCGGGGTGTGAGACATCTCTGTTCGCTCCTTCATATGTCGTTGCAAATCAGTGATAGAAGCGTGACCGGGCTTTCGCTTTGACCGGGATCAACTACCCGCAATAATCCCGCGAGTTTCAATACAACACCACGCGCCATCCTGCCGTGCAGAGGGCAAGTTGTTCTGAAACGTGGCTCAGGCTTATCTGGACAAGAACACTGAACTTTTTGCTAATATACCCCCGGCAAGCGCCGAAAATTTACGCATTCAACCGGGGGCAGTTCAGAAGGATTAACGCTGCGCGGTTGCCCAGCCCGGGTGAATCCACGGGCGGTCATTGGCCTTGGGCAACGGGTCTTTGCCCAGCAGGGAATCCGATACTTTCTCGCCCACCATGATCGAGGGCGCGTTGAGATTGCCGTTGGTGATCTGCGGGAAAATCGAACTGTCCGCGACGCGCAGCCCGTCCACACCGATGACGCGACCCTCGGGATCGACCACCGCACCTTTGTCATCCGCACGCCCCATCCGGCAGGTGCCGCAGGGGTGATAGGCGCTTTCGGCATGTTCCGCGATAAAGGCGTTCAGCTCTTCATCCGTTTGCACAGAGGCACCTGGTTGAATTTCCTTACCGGCGTAAGGTTTGAACGCATCCTGCCCAAAGATTTCACGGGTCAGTCGGATACAGGTGCGGAAATCCTCCCAATCCTCTTCGTGGCTCATGTAGTTGAACTTTATCACCGGTGCGTCTTCAGCCCTGTCCGACCGCAGCGTGACTGCACCCCGCGAGGGCGAGCGCATCGGGCCGACATGCGCCTGGAATCCGTGCCCTTCAGCCGCAGCCTGCCCATCATAGCGGACCGCAATTGGCAGGAAGTGATACTGGATGTCAGGGTATTCCACCCCCGGTTTCGACCGGATAAAGGCTGCGCTCTCGAATTGGTTCGACGCCCCCAGCCCCTTTTTTGTAAACAGCCACTGCGCCCCGATCAGGCCCTTGCTGAACAGGTTCCAGTGTTTGTAAAGCGTAATGGGTTGCAGCGAGGCCTGCTGAATATACAGCTCTAGATGGTCCTGAAGGTTCGCACCCACCCCCGGACGATCTGCTACAACGTCGATCCCATGTTCCGCCAGATGCGCGCCCGGGCCGATACCGGACAGCATCAGCAGCTTGGGCGAGTTGATCGAGGACGCAGCCAGAATGACCTCGCGCCGGGCCTTGATGATCTCTTTCTTGCCGCCACGGATCAATTCCACGCCAGTGGCGCGACCGTTTTCCATAACAACCCGAGACGCAAGGCCCCGCACGATATCGCAATTGTCACGCTTGAGCGCGGGCTTCAGATATGCATTCGCCGCTGACCAGCGCCGCCCTTTCCAGACGGTCTGTTCCATCGGGCCAAAGCCTTCCTGCTTTTCGCCGTTATAGTCGCCGGTGACCTCGTATCCCGCCTGCTGACCCGCATCGACAAAGGCCTGAAACAGTGGGTTCGCACGTGGGCCGCGCGATACGTGCAACGGGCCGTTGGTTCCGCGCCAGGCCGGATCGCCGCCATGACCACCGTCATGCCATGTCTCCATGCGTTTGTAATAGGGCAGCACATCCGCATAGGACCAGCCGTCGGCCCCCATCTCGGCCCAAGTGTCGAAATCGCGTGCGTGACCGCGTACATAAACCATGCCGTTGATCGACGATGACCCGCCGATCACCTTGCCGCGCGGGCAGGCCAGACGGCGGTTGTTCAGATGCGGTTCGGGCTCGGACTGATATCCCCAGTCATAGCGCGACATGTTCATCGGATAGCTGAGCGCGGCGGGCATCTGGATAAACGGCCCCAAGTCGGTACCACCGTGCTCGATCACCAGAACCGAGGCCCCACCTTCGCTCAGACGATATGCCATTGCACAGCCTGCGGACCCTGCGCCAACGATGACAAAATCTGCTTCCATATTCACAACTCCCCGCCCGCCGGGAAAAACGCCTCCGGCGGGAGTATTTTCAAAAAGACGAAGAGATTACTCGCCGCGTGGGAACCGGGCGTTTTCCTCGACGATGTTCAGATCCATATGATTGCGCATGTAGCGTTCGGACGCTTTTTGCAGCGGCTGATAATCCCATGGGTAATATCCGCCCTGCCGCAGTGCCTCGTACACGACCCAGCGTCGCGCCTGACTGGCGCGGACATCCGCGTCGAAGCGCTCCAAATCCCAGCGGGCCTCGGACTTTGCCCGCAGGGTTTGCAGCGTGCCCGCATGTTCGGGACTGTCTGCCAGATTGGTCAGCTCATGCGGGTCTGCCTCAAGATCAAACAGTTGATCCGGGTCCAGCGCGCATCGATTGTATTTCCACTTGCCATAGCGCAGCGACACCAGCGGCGCGTAAGATGCCTCGGCCGCGTATTCCATAGCCACAGGCGCGGTTCGCGTGCCACCTTGCGCCAATGGCACCAGGTTTTCGCCGTCCGTCCATGGTGCGATTTCGTCCATGTCAACGCCTGCCAGAGCCCCGAGCGTGGGTGTCACGTCGATGGTGGAAACCGGCGTATCGATCCGCCCCGCAGGCAAATCCGGGGACGATATCATCAAAGGTACGCGCGCCGAGCCTTCGTAGAAGTTCATTTTGAACCAGAGGCCACGTTCACCCAGCATGTCACCGTGATCCGAGACGAACAGGATGATCGCCTCTTGCCGTGTCGTTTCCAGCACTTCGAGGATTTCACCGATCTTGTCATCGAGATATGTGATGTTGGCGAAATAGGCACGGCGGGACTTGCGAATGTCTTCCTCGGTGATGTCGAAGCTGCGCCAGTCATTGGCATCGAAGATCCGCTTGGCATGAGAATCCTGGTTTTCATAGCCGATATCAGCGATTTCGGGCAGCAGGTGCGCGCAATCTTCATAGAGGTCCCAGTATTTGCGACGGGCGACATAGGGATCATGCGGATGGGTGAAGCTGACCGTCACGCACCATGGGCGGTCATCCTTGCCGCGCGCAAGGTCATAGAGTTTGGCCTTTGCGTTATAGGCGACCTCGTCATCATACTCCATCTGGTTGGAAATCTCGGCAACACCCGCGCCGGTCACCGATCCCATGTTGTGATACCACCAGTCGATCCGCTCGCCCGGTTTGCGGTAATCCGGTGTCCAGCCAAAATCGGCCGGGTAGATATCAGTTGTCAGGCGATCCTCAAACCCGTGCATCTGGTCCGGGCCGACAAAGTGCATTTTGCCTGACAGACAGGTGTAATACCCGGCCCTGCGCAAATGGTGTGCGTAAGTTGGGATATCGCTGCGGAACTCAGCCGCGTTGTCGTAGACGCCGGTGCGTGAGGGCAATTGACCGGACATGAAGCTGGCCCGCCCCGGCGCACAAAGCGGCGACGCAGTATAAGCGTTGGCAAAACGGGTCGACCGTTCCGCCAGTTTCTTCAGGTTCGGGGCGTGAAGCCAGTCAGCGGGACCGTCGGGAAAGAGGGTTCCGTTCAGCTGATCCACCATCAGGATCAGAATGTTTGGTTTTGTCATTTTTCAGCCTCGAGCAGAGTATCGAGCACGCGCATTGCGTGGTTCACGGCCAGTTGCGGTTCTTCCGGGGCGCTGAGCGCTGCGCGAATATAGAGCCCATCAATCAAAGCAATCATGTTTTCAGCAGCTTCGACCGGATCCTGCATCCTGGGGCGCAGGGCATGGATCAGATTCGACCTGATGCGCGCCTGATAGATCTGCCACAAACGCAGCGCATCACTGTTTGTCTGTGCCAACACATAAAAGGTCATCCAGGCGGCAGTCACGTCAGGTGTGAAACACGAAGGGGCAAAACAGGCGTGGATAATCGCCTCTGCCCGGTTGCCCGGTTTGGCCGCTTTCAACTGGGCCCTGGCTTCGTCGCTGAAATCGGCGAGGATCTGACGCATTGCGGCCAGAAATATCTGATCCTTTCCGCCAAAATAATGGTGGGCCAATGCGCTGGACATGCCCGCGCGTTTGGCAATCTGGCTGACGGTTACATCCAGGGATTTCTTGACACCCAGTTCAGCAATCGTCGCTCGAACAATCGCGTCCTTGCGGATCGGCTCCATTCCAACTTTTGGCATCGCTTTCCCCATACAGGTGTCATGCGACCAAGCTAGGATGTTTTTATTGACTCGTCAATCAATGTAAGTGCAGAGATGTCACTTCACAGCTTCGGCGCAATACTTGGAGGCGTCAAGTCCCGACGGTTCAACATGAACTCGCGCCATGAGATGAAGCTTACAGCGCCCAGTATCAGGGTTCCGCCAGCCACAACCCAAAGGTCAACGCTTTCGTGGAAGATCGCAGCACCCACAAGCGTGGCCCAGATCAACTGCAGGAATGTGACGGGTTGTGTGACGGCCACAGGCGCGGCCTGCAACGCCAATGTCATGAAATAATGCCCTGCGGTCGCAAAGCTGGCCACCAGAAACAGAACCCCGAGTTCTTGCATACTGGGCCGGGTCCAGACGGCAACCGCAAAGGGGATCAAGGCGATGGTTACCCAGATGGACAGGTGCGCCACGACAACCGAAGGCGGCACGTCGCGGACAAGAAGCTTGGCCAGTAAATAGGACCCGCTTAGCATCAGGGCCGTTCCGAGCATGGCAAGGTGACCTTGTGAGACCTCGCGAAACCCGGGGCGCAGGATGACCAGCACGCCCACCAAGGCGACCAGAATGGCGGCGACCCTGCGAAAAGCCAGCTTCTCGCCCAGAAACAGGGCTGCGCCCAAGGTGACATAAACCGGCGTCATGTAGTTCATGGCAGTGACTTCGGCCAAGGGAATTTGTGTCATAGCGAAGAACCAGAGCATGACAGCAATCGCGTGTACGACACCGCGTAAACCGAACAATGTCAGCAGGCGGGGTGTCAGCCGGGTCGCCATGATCGACCGCAAGGCCGGTAACAGAAACACCAATCCCAGCGCATAACGCAGAAATGCGGCCTGGATCGGGTTCATCGTCGTGCCCAGAGATTTGACCAAAGCGGTCATCACAACAAAGGACAGCCCGGCGGTAAACATCCAGAACATACCGGCAAGCGGGCGCGACGAAACGGCTAACGATGTCATGGCTTAGGTTGAACACCGAAACCCTGTCGGGAACAACCCTTCACATGACAACAAGTTTCAGTGCGATACCCAGCATTACGACCCCGATCACTGCGTCCAGCACCTGCCAGGCGCGCTGGCGCGCAAACACCGGAGACAAAACACCAGCGCCGTATCCAAGTGAAAAGAAGAAGACAAAGCTGGAAGTGACTGCCCCAATGGCAAATCCGACCCGGTTATCATACTGTGCCGAGATAGAGCCGATCAGAACCACTGTGTCCAGATAGACATGCGGGTTCAGCCAGGTGAAGGCGAGAGCGGTAAGCATCGCGGTTTTGAGGCTGGTTCGCGGACCGTTGCCCGCTTCCATCACCGCGCCACCCCGCAGGGCAGACCCGAAGCTGCGCAGCCCATACCACGTCAGAAAAGCGGCCCCGCCATATCGCATTACAAGTTCTAACCAGGGAGCTGAATGGGTCAGGGTCCCTAACCCCGTGACACCTGCAACGATCAAAACCGCGTCGGACATTGAGCAGGTCAGGCACAGAAGGAACACATGTTCACGCCGCAGCCCCTGTCGCAGAATAAAGGCGTTCTGTGCCCCGATGGCGAGAATCAGACTGAAACCCAGCGCGAAACCGGCGATTATGGACGTGGGCATGGGATCTCCTACTACTGCAAGACGTTGACTAAGGCCGTCGGTGCGATCTATCAAATTAAAGATGTTATCCCAAGTTAAGCCTGGCTAATGCTGCTTGATCCTCTTCACCTGTCCGCTTTGTCTGCCATTCTGCGCCATGGCAGCTTTGATGCGGCTGCGGCAGAGCTGGCGGTGACACCCTCGGCGATATCCCAGCGGATCAGGGCGCTTGAGGATCGGATTGGAGCCACCCTGATACATCGGGGCACTCCTTGCACCGGAACGCCCGCCGGGCTGCGCATTGCCCGTTACGCGGAAGATGTCGGACTGCTTGAGGCACAGCTGGTTCGAGAACTGACGCTGGAGCAGGAACCAAGGTCCGCCCACGTCCGCATTGCCGTACCGGCAGACAGTCTGGCCACCTGGTTTGTTGATGCGATGGCGCAGGTGCCTGACATGCTTTTCGATCTGGTGATCGACGATCAGGATCATTCCGCAGACTGGCTGCGGCGGGGCGAGGTGAGCGCCGCCGTCACCGTTGGTGGTCAGACAGTGACCGGGTGCGACGCGATCCCATTGGGCGTGTTGCAGTATCTGCCAACAGCCAGCCCGGATTTCATTAACACCTGGTTTCGGGACGAAGTGACCGAGGCAGAGCTGGGCAAGGCACCCTGCCTGGTTTTCAACCAAAAGGACGGGCTGCAAAGGGCCTGGATTGTTCAACACACTGGCAAACGTCTGTCACCCCCGTCTCATTTCCTGCCTTCTTCACAAGGATTTGTGGACGCGGCGATTGCCGGGCTTGGGTGGGGTATGAACCCTGCGGCTCTGGTGCAGGAGGCTTTGAAACAAGGGCTGTTGCGCCCCATCGTACCTGATGCGCCGTTGGATGTCGCGCTGAGCTGGCAGGTTGGGCGTGTTCTCGCGCCCGCACTCAAACCACTGACCCAGGCTGTCAAAAAAGCTTCAGAACGGATTTTGCTTCCGCCTCAAAGCGACTAAACAAACACGACATTTTCGGAGGAACCGATGTTCTCACGTGACGCTCTTAGCTATGACCCCATTCCCCTGCCGGACCGATACGACATCAGCGATACAGACATGCTGGGCGAGGCGCAGGCATTTTACGAAAAGATGCGTCAGCGTCATACTGTACGGGATTTCAGCCCCCGCCCCGTTGCCCGTGAGGTAATCGAAACCAGCCTGAGCACCGCGGGTACCGCGCCGTCAGGCGCCAATCACCAACCCTGGCATTTTGCAGCCATCTCGGACCCTGCCCTGAAACACCGCATCCGGGAAGAAGCCGAAGAAGAAGAACGCCGATTCTACGCAGGTGGCGCCGGGGATGAATGGATCAAGGCACTGGAGCCCATCGGCACCAACGCGGTCAAAGAACATCTGACAATCGCCCCCTGGCTGATCGTGGTTTTTGCCCAGCGCTGGGGGCAATTCGAGGATGGAACGCGGTACAAGAACTACTACGTCCCGGAAAGTGTGAACATTGCCACCGGCTTTCTGATTGCCGCGCTGCATCACGCGGGCCTCAGCACCCTGACCCACACCCCGAACCCGATGCGGTTTCTGAACGACGCGCTGGACCGGCCTGCGTCGGAAAAACCAACCATGATCATCGCGGTGGGGCATCCGTCAGAAGACGCGACTGTGCCTGCTGTGGCAAAACTCAAGAAACCCCTGGAAGAGATTTCATCCTTCTTCTGAGGCTTTCGCGACGCTCGCCAAAAACTCAATTCGTGGGTTGTTCCGCCTTATTCCGTTCCGGTTGCATCATGCGGTAGCAGTTTACACAGGACGCCAGACTGGCGACGACGATGAAAGCGACGGCCATCGCGACCTCGTGCATATGGGCGACAGCGGCAAGGCCCGCAGACAACAACACCGCGGTTAAACGCGCGAACGCCTTGACCGCTGCCGATCCTCGCACCCGCTGCTCTTTGGGTGCCACATCCAGAAAATAGAGCTTGCGCGCACTGCTGGTCCCGGTCACAGCAACGGTGACAACGAACAGTGCAATTGCATGCAAGTGAACCTGATGGTCGATGCCCAAATAGTGGAACACCAAAAGAACACTGCCTGTTGCGGCGACCATCAATGTCCCGACCACCATGACCGCACGATGGGATTTCATGTTGATGATTTGCCACAGAGGGCCCGATACAAGATATCCCGAAGCGGAAGAGACGATCATCGCGGTCAATCCCTGTGTCGAGCTGTGATGCGCTTCGGCTGCGATGAGCGCGAAGAACGGAACGGACAGCGACACTGCGACCAAGGGCAGACGCATGATCATATAGCGCCGGAACCACTGGTATTCGAACATACCCAGAATACCCTTGATATTCGCCTTAATCGAAATGCCCCTTTCGGACTTCTGCGGTGTCGTCGGCGCACCCTCACGCACGGTTTCTGTCATCGCCAGCATGAACAGACCCGACAGCAGGAAGAACAAAACAGAAACGCCGATCATGACTGAATGGCGCGAAAAGGGTGGATTATCCTTGGTGATCTGATGCACCAGCAACGCAAGGCCAATGGCACATAGCCCCCCTGCACCAAGCTGTAGATATTGCATGACCATGCGCGAACGCGCCTGAACATGGTCCCCTAGCAGATCCGTAAGCATCAGGGTCTGCACTTCGCTGACAAGCCCGATCACAAGAAAAACAGACAGGAAAACCACTGCGATCAATGGGACAGCCCCGGTCGCGGCCGCAGCTATTGCCAGAACCAGACAGGCGCCAATGACCGCTTCGGTCAACGCAATTGCATGTTTTTTCCGGCTTCTTGCTGCAACGGGTGGCGCCAGAAAGAAGTCGGCAATCAAGCAACCGACCATCCGCACCGACACCAGTGCCCCTGCTACAAACATCGGCAACTCGAAGGAAACGGCTATAAACGGCAAAACAACCGACGGGCTGCCGAGCGTCCAAGCGACCTGAGACAGGATACTTTGCCCGGCCAGGACGGGCACGTTGCGCTTGGTCTGATCGGAAGTTTCGGATGTCATTCGTACTGTGTCTTCGTGTTTTCTGTATTTCCCGTACTTTCAGCCTAAGCGCATCGAATGTTTCAGCCAATAATTCAATAATACCATCAAAAAACAAAAACCCGGCCGTTGCGACCGAGTTTCAATGAGTTACTACTGGGTCAGCTCAAAGCTGCGCCATGACCTCGTCGGTGGCTTCGAAATTAGTCGTGACACGCTGCACGTCGTCATCGTCTTCCAATGCATCGACCAGCTTCATCAGCTTTTGCATGTCTTCCAGGCCCAGTTCCGTCGTTGTGGTCGGTTTCCAGACCAGCTTGGTGGATTCTGATTCTCCAAGCGCGGTTTCCAATGCAGAGGAGACATCGTTCAGATCGGTATCGGCGCACCAGATGATGTGACCGTCATCCGAGCTTTCGACGTCTTCCGCGCCCGCTTCGATGGCCGCCTCGAAAATGGAATCTGCATCCCCTGCGGTCACCGGGTAAACAACCTCGCCTTTGCGTTCGAACATGAAACCGACCGAACCGGTCTCGCCCAGGTTGCCGCCATTCTTCGAAAAGGTCGAACGCACGGTCGATGCGGTCCGGTTGCGATTGTCGGTCATGGTTTCGACAATGACCGCAACACCATTGGGCCCATAGCCCTCGTAGCGGATTTCTTCGTAATCGTCGCCTTCACCCGCTTGCGATTTCTTGATCGCGCGGTCGATCACGTCCTTGGGGACCGAGTTCGACTTGGCTTCTTTCACCGCCAGACGCAGGCGCGGGTTCTTGTCGGGATCGGGGTCGCCCATCTTGGCGGCGACAGTGATCTCTTTCGACAGTTTGGAAAACAGTTTGGACCGCGCGGCGTCCTGACGCCCCTTGCGGTGCTGGATGTTGGCCCATTTGGAGTGGCCTGCCATAGTGCGTCCTCGTCATCATGTTTGCGTGTTCGGCGCTCATATAGACGTTTGCGGGGGGCAGGATCAAGAGAGCGGCTTGCGACGACCTCACCGCCTTGTATGGTGATGACATGACGACAGATCAGATCATTCTTTTCGCGCTTTTCATCACTGTCTTCGGAATGCTGCTTTGGGGTCGGTTTCGATACGACCTTGTGGCTTTTGCCGCGCTTATGATCGGTGTCGTGCTGGGTGTTGTGCCGGTCGATGATGCCTTTGCGGGCTTTGGCCACCCAGCGACCATTATCGTCGCGCTGGTGCTTGTAGTCTCTGCCGGTTTGGTCAGGTCAGGTGCGGTATTTCTGATCACCCGAACTCTGGTTGATGCGTCACGAGGGCTGGGCGCGCATATCGCCCTGATGGGCGGGATCAGTGCGATTCTGTCGGCCTTCATGAACAATGTCGCGGCGCTTGCCCTGCTGATGCCCGTGGATATTCAGACCGCGCGAAAAGCAAGTCGGCCCCCGGGCCTTTCCCTAATGCCGCTAAGCTTTGCCACCATTCTGGGGGGCATGGTCACCCTGATCGGCACCCCGCCGAATATCATCATCGCCTCGATCCGGCAGGAAACGCTGGGCGAGCCGTTTCGTATGTTCGACTTCGCCCCTGTTGGTGGAATAGCAGCGATCGCCGGTCTGGCGTTTGTCGCGCTGATCGGATGGCGATTGATACCCAATCGCGGCGTGCAACAAGAAACATCCGAGGTTCTGGCCGAATACATTGCCGAACTGACGATCCCGCCGGGCTCTGCCCATATCGGCAAACGGGTCAGCGAACTTTATGAAACGGCCGAAAAATCCGACGTGGCTATCATCGGCCTGATCCGGGATGGGAAACGGCGATATGGCCGGTCAACCCATGCCACACTGAACGATGGCGACGCGCTGGTACTGGAAGCGCGCCCCGAAGCGCTGGACGAATTCCGTTCTGCGCTGAAACTGGATTTCTCGGACACGCGACGGCAGGAGCTGCTGACGGCTGAAGGCGACGGGTTGGAAGTGATCGAAGTGGTTGTTCCGGAAAGTGCGCGCATAGCCGGCCGTACAGCGCAGGGTATCGGGTTGGCTTGGCGCCAGAGCACCGTCCTGATGGGCATCTCACGTCAGGGTCGTCAGATCACCGAACAGGTTCGCAAGACCGAGGTTGAACCGGGCGATATCTTGCTGCTGCTTTGCCCCCGTGATCGCAGCGCCGATGTGACCGACTGGCTGGGGTGTCTGCCTTTGGCCGAACGCGGGTTGAACGTGACGGCAAATGACAAGGCCTTGTTGGCCATCGGTCTATTTGCAGTTGCCGTCTTCGCGGCCAGTGTTGGGTTGATTTACCTTCCCGTCGCATTGGGTCTTGTCGTCATAGCCTTTGTGCTGACCAAGGTAATGCCAATCACAGAAATTTATAACCATATCGAATGGCCCGTGGTTGTGCTGCTGGGCTCGATGATCCCACTGGGCAGCGCTTTGGAAACATCCGGCGGCACCGAGTTGATTGCCAATGCGCTGATTCAGCTGACCAATGGTCTGCCCGCATGGGCGATCCTGACCGTACTGATGGTCGTGACGATGACCTTGTCGGATGTTCTGAACAACACCGCCACCGCCATCGTCGCGGCCCCGGTGGGCATCCAGATGGCCCAAACGCTCGGGGTGTCGCCCGACCCGTTCCTGATGACCGTGGCCGTTGCGGCCTCGGCTGCGTTCCTGACGCCTATCGGTCACAAGAACAACACGCTGGTTCTGGGCCCCGGCGGCTATCATTTTGGCGATTACTGGCGCATGGGCCTGCCGCTGGAGGCTCTGATCATCGTGGTTTCCGTCCCCGCCATCCTTGTCTTCTGGCCATTGTGACGGGTAAAGGCTTTTCATGAAACGCTTTTTGATCCTGCAATTGCGCCCGGAAACGGATGCCTCCGACGCAGAATATGCCTCGATCCTGAACCGCAGCGGGTTGTTACCCGAACGCACGCATCGCATCCGTCTGGATTGCGAAGACCTGCCAGAAGGGCTGAAAGTCACCGATTATGCGGGGATTATCGTAGGCGGCGGGCCGGGATGCGTCAGTGATGACCCCGCGACCAAATCCGCGACGGATGCGCGGATCGAAGGAGCGATCCTGGGTTTGATGCCGCAGATTACCGCGCAGGATCATCCCTTCATGGGGTGTTGCTATGGCCTTGGTATTCTGGCCGTGCATTTGGATGGCAACGTGAGCAAAGCCCGGTATGGCGAGCCTGTGGGACCATCCAGGTGCCGCCTGACCCCCGAAGGACAACAAGACCCGTTGACCGCAGAGTTGGACGCCACCTTTGATGCGTTTGTTGGCCACAAAGAAGCGGTTCAAGCCCTGCCCGAGGGCTGCGTTCACCTTGTTGCGTCCGACCCCTGCCCGTTCCAGATGATCCGCTGGGGCCGGAACGTCTATGCCACTCAGTTCCATCCGGAAGCCGATGCCAAAGACTTTGAACAGCGTATCAACATCTACAGGAACCACGGCTATTTCCCGCCCGAAGACGCGCAGAAACTGATCGACCACTGCCATTCGGCGAAGGTCACGCAGCCCGGCGAAATCCTGCGCCGTTTCGTCCAGCGATACGAGTGACCCAACGGCGTGGTTGCCTGCGCCTTTCCGCCTCGCTTAGGCTGATCTGACGCAACTTTGCGAGGGGTTGATTGCGGATCATCAGGTTGCCATTGCCGGCCGCCCTGTTTCGCTGACCCTGCTTTCGGCCGTCTGTGGCATCATGTTGCCTGCCCTGGATCTGCTGTTCACCGCTTTGTTCCGCCGCCGCTGAAAGGAGTGTTCATGACAAACAATACTGCAGATGCGATTATCGTCGGTTCCGGGTTGGCCGGGCTGGCAGCTGCGGCGGAACTGGGCGACCGGGGCAAGAAGGTGATCATTGTCGATCAGGAACCCGAAACCTTTTTGGGCGGTCAGGCGTTCTGGAGCCTTGGAGGCCTGTTCATGGTCGACACACCCGAACAGCGCCGCATGGGTATACGCGACAGCCACGAATTGGCGCTGCGCGACTGGATGGGCAGCGCGCAATTTGACCGTGGCGAAGACGCATGGCCCCGCAAATGGGCCGAAGCCTATATCGAGTTTGCCGCTGGTGAAATGCGGCCATGGCTGCACGAAATGGGCCTGCGCTGGTTTCCGGTCGTTGGCTGGGCCGAACGTGGCGGGTCTTATGCGACGGGGCATGGCAACTCGGTCCCGCGCTTTCATATCACATGGGGCACCGGCCCCGGCGTTCTGGAACAGTTTATCCGACGCGTCCGCGACCATGTCAGCGCCGGATTGATCCAGATGAAGTTCCGCCACCAAGTCAGCCATATCATCATGCAGAACGGAACCGCCAAAGGTGTTTCCGGAGAAATTCTGGCCGATGACACCGCCCAGCGCGGTAACAAAACCAACCGCGATGAGGTTGGCGAGTTCGAAGTTTATGCCCCATCAATCATTGTCACGTCCGGCGGTATTGGTGGCAATTTTGACATGGTGCGTCAAAACTGGCCCCGGGATCGTTTGGGTGAGCCGCCCAAAGATATGGTTGCAGGGGTGCCCTTTCACGTCGATGGCCGCATGATCGCAATCAGCGAAAAGGCGGGCGGCCATGTCATCAATGGTGATCGGATGTGGCACTACACCGAAGGCGTGCGCAACTGGGACCCGATCTGGCCCGCCCACGGCATTCGTATCCTGCCCGGCCCAAGTTCAATGTGGTTTGACGCCAGGGGCAACCGCCTGGCACCGCCCTGTCTGCCGGGGTTCGACACTTTGGGAACTCTGCGTGAGATCCTGAAAACCGGATATGAATACAGCTGGTTCGTTCTGACCCAGAAGGTGATCAAAAAGGAATTTGCGCTGTCCGGGTCGGAACAAAACCCCGACTTCACTTCGGGCAGCTGGAAAGAGGTAATCCGCCAACGCATTCTATCAGGTTCCAGCGCAACCGCCCCGGTTGAGGCGTTCAAGGAAAAGGGTGAGGATTTTGTTGTTGCCAACACGCTGACTGAACTGGTCAACGGCATGAACCATCTGGGCGACACTCCGATAGACGAGGCTCATCTGCGTGCCCAGATCGAAGCCCGGGATTTGCAGGTCGACAACCCCTTTTCGAAAGACGCGCAGATGATGGCGATCCTTGCCGCGCGCAATTATCGCGGAGATAAACTGATCCGCACAGCCAAACCGCATAAGTTTCTGGATCCGGCCAACGGCCCGCTGATTGCCGTCAAGCTGCATATCCTGACACGCAAATCCTTGGGTGGGTTGCAAACCAATCTGGACAGTCAGATGATTGGATCAGATGGCAATGTCGTGCCGGGCCTGTTCGCTGCTGGTGAAGTCGCCGGATTCGGCGGCGGCGGCTATCACGGCTACAACGCGCTGGAGGGCACATTCCTGGGCGGCTGCATCTTTTCCGGTCGCAATGCCGGGCGTTCAAGGGCCGTCGCCTGACGCACTTTCACGGTTACCTGCGCACCAGTTTGATCACCGGCTGGCCCTGCGCATCCAGCAGAGCCAGAGCGTTGCCCTGCATCGCGAAGGTCGTGACGTTCTGCAAGGCTTGCAGGAATTGCCGCTCGACCGCGTCCAACGGAGGTGGGCAAGCCATGAGTGTTGCCGCCATGTTGTCAGGAAACGCAATACGATTACCGGAGATCTCGGCCCGACCACTGAACCGGTTGCAGCCGCTGCTGCCTGAAAAGACGCCATCCTGATCAAAGACAAGCTCAGGGCGTTTTTCGGTCTCGATAGGCCCACCAATCAGGCCCGAGGCGGTCCATTGGGTGTTGTCCAGCGTTGCCGCCCCCTGCCCCTGGACCTGAACCAACAGCAGATCGGCGGCATTCTCTGCCCCATTCGTCAGAACCGGGTACACAGTATCTGTGGTGAACAGCAAGTTTTGCCCCTGCATCACTGAAGCCCGCACGCCATAGCGATGAGCATCCATGATCAGCGCGTCGTCATAGGTCAATTTGAACTGCGCGGGCACCCCGCTCAGCGCATACCGTTGCGCGGCAAGAGTGACAGCGGGGGCATCGGCCAGCGAGATATCCTGAAGCTCAACATAAAGGGTTGCGTCCGGTGGCAGTGCAATGCGCTCTCGGTACGTTGCGGTCCCTTCAACAATACCGGCAATAGCGACACTGCTTAAAGCTGCCCAAGTTGCTGCACCCGCCCATATTGCGCGACCCAAATGCTGCATCGGTCAAATCCTTTTGCAAACCCTCTTCGCAAAAGATCGTGTGCCCTTGGGTCTTTGCAAGATGTGCTTCGCCAAAGTGGCGATTCTGCGCCGAAATCACAAAGGCCAGATCAATGGAATAAGAAGGGATGCCAACAATCCGACCGTCAGGTTAAGCGGAACACCCACCTTCATGAAATCGGTGAACCTGTAGCCGCCAGGGCCGTAGACCATCATGTTGGTCTGGTACCCGATCGGTGTTGCAAAGGATGCCGAAGCCGCCACCATAACCGCAACTACCAACGGGCGCGGGTCCATTCCGACGGCCTGGGCCAGCCCGATGGCTATAGGCGTGACCACAACTGCGACCGCATTGTTGGAAACCAGTTCGGTCAGCACCGAAGTCAGCAGATAGATCGCCCAGATGATCAGGAAGGGCGGCAAAGCGCTTAGTCCCGGTGCCACGGCCTCGACAATCAGTGAAACCGCGCCAGAGCTGTCCAGTGACGCACCGATGGCGAGCATCGCGAAGATCAGCGCCAACAGGCGACCTTCGACAAACGAAAACGCCTCGTCCGCATCGATGCAACGGGTCAGAAGAACCACGGCTACGGCCACAATCGACAACAGCAGGATCGGCGCGACACCCAATGCCGCCAAGACGACGATCCCGACCAGCGCGCCAATTGCAATCGGTGCATGACTGCGACGGAAGGCGCGTGCAGAGGGCTGGCTGACATCCACCATGTCCATGTCCGCGGCAAGGCGCTGGATATCTGCCGGGGCGCCCTCCAGCAGTAATGTATCCCCTACCCGAACCACCAGATCATCCAACTGGCGACCGATATTCTGATTGCGACGGTGAACGGCCAGCACATAGACACCATACCGGCGCCGAAGTCGCATCATTCCAAGGGTCCGCCCCACCAAACGGCATCCGGGTGTGATCAGCACCTCGACCGTCTTGGTCTCGACAGCGGAAACCTGATCCACACGCTTCAGCTCTTTGTTGCTCTGAAGGCTCAGAAGTTCGGTCATCTCGGTGCGCAGAACCACGCGGTCACCGACCTGCAATTCAACGCCCTTCAGATTGCGCCGCAGCGATTCATCGCCCCGGACCACGTCGATCAGACGCACGCCGGGGCGTTTGAACAACTGAACGCCGGTCACTTCACGCCCGATCAGGTTGCTGTCGGGCGGAATGACCGCTTCGGTGAAAAACTTCATTCTGGACCGATCGCTGAGCAGCGAGGCCATGCTGTCCCGCTCAGGCAGCAACCTGGGGGCGATGAAACGCAGATAGATCATGCCGTAGATCACCAGTGCAATCCCCAGCGGCGTGACTTCGAATATCGTAAAAGCTTTCATCCCCTGCGCGCGGGCCACACCATCCACAAGCAGGTTGGTGGACGTTCCGATCAGTGTCAGTGTCCCGCCAAGAATGGCGGCATAACTGAGTGGAATTAGCAGCTTTGACGCGGGTACGTTCAGCGTGCGGGCGATCTGAACAAAAACCGGGATCATGACCACAACAACGGGCGTGTTCGACACAAATGCCGAGGCCAGCACGACAAATCCCATCAGCAATCCGATGGCAATACGCGGGTTGACCTGCGCCTGCCTTTGCGCGGTCGACGTGAAGGCGTCCAAGGCCCCGGTCCGCACCAAGGCCCCCATGATGATGAACATCGCCCCAATCGTCCAGGGCGCGGGATTGGACAGGACCGCCAGCGCGCTTTGATAGGGCAGGATCCCTGTGACCAGCATCAGTGAGACACCACCGATGGCCACGACCTCGGTCGGATAAACCTCGCGCAGGAACATGACGAACATGCTCGCAACAATCAGCAGCGCCAGAATTGCGCTGCCCGTCTCTGTCAGTGAAAGGAAATTCATTCGTGGTATTCTGTCCGAACCCTGGCCCAAGCGCCTGATGACATGCAGTTTCACGCATTGCGCGTGGCAGGGCAAGCCTGACGTTTGTCAATCAGGCCCGGCTTGTTCCAAACGTCCACCAACGCGCACCATGCGAACAGATTTGGCCTGGCCGTCGCGATCATCCGTTTCGACGAAAACTCCGCTCAGCGTGGCCTCGCCATTGGCAGGGGTAAACCGGGTCTTGGGCATCCCGGTTATGAACCGGCGCATCGGTTCCTGCTTGTCCATACCAATGACCGAGTCATAGTCGCCGCACATGCCCGCATCCGTCAGATAGGCTGTGCCACCTGGCAGAATCTGCGAATCCGCTGTCGGTACATGGGTATGTGTTCCCACCACAAGGCTGGCGCGCTTGTCGCAATAATGACCCATGGCCATCTTCTCAGACGTCGCCTCGCAATGCATATCGACGATGATGGCCTGTGCCTGTCCACCCCGTGGGTGCGACTTCAGGATAGGTTCAATGGCCGAGAACGGGTCGTCGAATGGCCGTTTCATAAAGACCTGCCCCAACACCTGCACCACCAGAACTTTGCGCCCGCCGGGTGCGTTAAACAGCCGGTGCCCGCGCCCCGGCGCACCCTTTGCATAGTTCACCGGGCGCACGATGCGCTGTTCTTTCTCGATATATTGCAGCATGTCTTTCTGGTCGAACGCATGGTCGCCCAATGTCAGGCAATCTGCCCCGGCATCCAGCAGCAGCTTGGCGTGATCGCCGCTCAACCCCATGCCGTTCGAAGCGTTTTCGCCATTGATCACAACGAAATCCAGCCGCCATTCGTCGCGCAGGCGCGGCAAATGTTGCTGAACGGCCGCGCGCCCCGCGCGCCCCATCACATCACCAAGAAACAAAATCCTCATGATCCGGGTCGTAGGTGCTGTGCTGGGCAATAACAAGGCGGAACCGTGAAATTTAAGTTGAGCCGAACTTGAAATTGCATGCAGGCGTGGCAAAGTCTTAGCCATGCGCTTAAATCAAAAGGACATGTTGTGAAGCTATTGGCAATACTGACATTCGGCCTTGTGGTCGCTTCGGGTGTTATGGCGCAAGGCACAAAGACATCCATGCCCAATCCCGCAGCAACCTTTTGCGTCGAGAATGATGGGGTTTACCAACTTCGGAAGAACGAAGATGGAAGCGTCTTTGGTATCTGCATCCTGAAAGACGGTACCGAGGTGGATGCCTGGGACTATTTACGCAGCCACTTTCAGCAATGAGGCTTAGAACGTCAGCACCCGGCTTTCGGTGATAACCATGTTCAGCGGCTGATCGGTCGGCTCCAGCGGCAGTTTCTGCGCCTCTTGCGCGTCAAAAGCGAAACCGATTGCCAGTGTCGCGCGCTTGCCTCGCAATCCTTCCAGCGTGCGGTCATAAAATCCACCGCCATATCCCAAACGCCCGCCGTTGGCATCAAAAGCCACCAGCGGCACAATCAGGATTTCGGGGTCGAAATAATCATCAACCTCGGGCACTCTGGCACCGAATGGGCCGTCTTTCAGCGGTCCTTCTGGCGTCCAGCGCGAAAATTTCAGAGGTTTTCCAGCGGCTTGTATCACGGGAACACCGACAGGTCCATAAGCCGCAGCTTCAGCCATGGCAGACACCGGGTCGATCTCGGTTCGGATTGGCATGTAGCCTGACAAGGGCACGCCGCGATAACCCGCCAGAACCTCGGACAAACGTCCGGCCGCACCGGGAACACGCGTGTCGAACGCGACCTTGCGGCGCGCAAATGCCGCTTTGCGTGCAGCTGCTTTGATTTCAGTCAGATCGGTCACAATAGCACCACACTGGCAAGCCCAAGAAAGATGAAGAACCCCATGACATCGGTTGTGGTTGTCACAAAGGTTCCTGACGCCAGCGCCGGGTCAATTCCCAGACGATCCAGCACTACCGGTACTACCGTACCTGCAAAGCCCGCGATGATCATGTTCACGACCAAGGCTGACCCAATCACGACACCCAGCCAAGGTGAACCGAACCACAGCATTCCCACGGTCCCCAGTACAATGGCAAAACAGAGCCCGTTCAACATGCCCACCAGCAGTTCCCGCCTGATAACGCGCATCACGTTTGAGTTGGTCAGGTCGCGCGTCGCCAGTGCGCGCACTGCAACGGTCAGCGACTGCGTTCCCGCATTGCCCCCCATGGATGCAACAATCGGCATCAGGATGGCCAGCGCGACAAGCTGGTCAATTGCCGCCGCAAATTGTGAGATCACCAACGAAGCACAGATTGCCGTGCACAGGTTTACCGCCAGCCAGGGCAACCGTCGCCGACTGGTGGCCGCCACACTGTCGGACAGCGAGCTTTCGTCGCTCACACCGGCAAGGCGCAGGATGTCTTCTTCGTGCTCTTCATCCAGAACAACCATCGCGTCGTCGATGGTGATCACACCAACCAGACGCCCGTCGGCATCGACCACGGGGGCCGAGATCAGGTGATACTGGTTGAAGGCATAAGCCACATCCTCCTCGTCCTGATCAACGGGGATGATGTGAAACTCCTCTTCCGCCAGATCGCGCAAAGGCACTTCACGACGGGACGCCATCAGCTTGCCCAATGTCACCTGCGCTGTTGGTTTCAGGCGCGGGTCGACCAGAACAACATGATAGAACTGCTCGGGCAGATCGTCATTGGCACGCATGAAGTCGATGGCCTGACCGACGGTCCAATGCTCGGGGGCCATGACGACCTCACGCTGCATCAAACGACCAGCAGAACTCTCGGGGTAAGCAAGCGCCTGTTGCGCTGCTAGCCGCTCGGAATCTTCGAGCGCACCCAGAATGGCTTCCTGCTGCGGTTCCTCAAGATCTTCCAGAAGGTCAACGACGTCGTCGCTTTCCATCTCGCGCACGGCTTCCGCCAGAACCTCGGGGGTCAGAACGGCGATGATTTCCTCGCGAACCGATTCATCCAGTTCAGACAGGATGTCGCCGTCAAATTCCTTATCATAAAGCCGGATCAGCCGGGCCCGGTCATAAGGATTGATCTGCTCCAAAAGGTCAGCGATATCGGCCGCGTGCAGCGGCTCCATCAGCTCAATCAGCTTGTCACGATCATCCACATCAACCGCATAAAGGATCGCCGCCACGGTCCGGCGATCCAGCGCATACGCGTCTTCGTCCTGGGGCAGATCGTGTTCGGCTTGGTTATTGCCTGTCGTCATGCGCTGCCCCCTTCTTTCGGCGATTGGCCCCTAAATAGAAGAAGCAGCTACCAGAAAACAATGACAATGCGCCGATTTACCCACTTCTTTCGTCTGCCTATGCTACAGCGCGGTCCCAAACAGGTGGAGAACAGGGCAAATGGCGCAAAAGACGCTTTTGAAAGGGCGCGTTCTGAGTTTCACAGGCTCACCCTTTGACGGAGAGCCAACAGAAGCGACCCAGCTGGACGAAGCCGTCGTGATTGACAAAGGACGCGTTGCCGATGTCGGCGCGTATGATGCGCTGATGCGGCGTCACCCTGATGCCGTCATCAAGGACTATGGCAATCACCTGATCATTGCGGGTTTCGTTGACCCGCATGTGCACTACCCGCAGACCGCCATGATCGCCAGTTGGGGGAAGCGGTTGATCGACTGGCTGAACACCTACACCTTCCCCGAAGAGATGAAGTTTGGTGATCCTGAATACGCCTCTGAAATCGCCAACCGTTATCTGGATCTGACTGCCGCCCATGGCACCACAACGATGTGCAGTTTTTGCACCATCCACCCCGAAAGCGTGGATGCCTTTTTCACTGCCGCGCAGCAACGGGGACAGCGCGTGGTCGCGGGCAAGACCTGTATGGACCGCAATGCGCCTGAAGGCCTCCGGGACACGGCCCAGACAGCCTATGACCAATCTGCCGCGCTGCTGGAGAAATGGCACCGTGTCGACCGCCTGTCCTATGCCATCACGCCCCGGTTTTCGCCCACGTCCACCCCAGAGCAGCTTGAGGCCATGGGCGCGCTTTGGGCGGAACATCCCCATTGCCTGATGCAAACACACCTGAGCGAGCAGACAGACGAAATCGAGTGGGTCCGCTCCCTGTTCCCCGATGCCCGGGACTATCTGGACACTTACGAAAAGTTCGGGCTGCTGGGGCAGAACGGACTTTATGGGCATGTCATCCATCTGGAAGACCGGGAACGCGATCGTCTGCGCGAGGTTGATGCGTCACTGATCCACTGCCCCACCTCGAACACCTTCATAGGGTCGGGTCTGTTCGACATGAACGGCTTGATCCACGATGGCCACCGGATCGGTCTGGCCACCGACACCGGTGGCGGATCAAGTTTTTCAATGCTGCGCACCATGGCTGCCGCTTATGAAATCGGTCAGTTGCGCGGGCGCCCCCTGCATCCGGCGCAATTGCTGTGGCTGGGTACAGTCGGGTCGGCGCGCAGCCTGCGGATGGATGATTGCATCGGCAACATTGCGCCGGGAATGGAGGCGGATCTGGTCGTGATTGATCTCGCCTCGACCCCGGCCATCGCCCAGCGCGAGGCTTGTGCAAACGATGTTTGGGAGGCAATCTTCCCGACCATCATGATGGGTGATGATCGGGCTGTGGCCGAGGTCTGGATCGGTGGGCGGAAGGCCGCTTAGGCCTGCAACGCCTTGGCAAGACTGTTTTGACGCTCAATCACGCGGGGCAGGTCAATCGTCGTGATATGCCCATCCCGCACGATCTGGCGGCCTTCTACAAACAGGTGCTTTACCTGCATCGGACCGGCCAGAAGCAGTGCTGCCGGGTCCCAACTGCCTGCGCATTCGATACTGCGCATATCCCAGACAGCGACATCCGCGCGTTTTCCCGGCATAAGCCGCCCGCAATCAGGACGCCCCAGCACATCGGCCCCGCCACGTGTTGCAATCTCAAATGCTTCGCGGGCCGACATCGCATCTGCCCCATTAACCACCCGCTGCAACAGCAGTGCCTGCCGGGCCTCAAGCATCAGATTACCGTTGTCGTTACTGGCCGAGCCATCAGCGCCGAGGCCGACCTTTACCCCCGCATCGCGCATCGCCCGCACCGGCGCGATGCCTGATCCCAGACGGCAGTTCGAACATGGGCAATGAGCGACACCGGTTTTCGTACGCGAAAACAGGTCAATCTCGGCCCCGTCCAGCTTGACGCAATGAGCGTGCCACACATCCGGGCCGATCCAACCCAGATCTTCGGCGTACTGACCGGGCCGACAGCCGAACTGAGCCTGTGAATAGGCGATATCTTCATCGTTTTCAGCCAGATGTGTATGCAACATCACGCCTTTGTCCCGTGCCAGAAGGGCGGAATCTCGCATCAGGTCCCGGCTGACCGAGAACGGTGAACACGGGGCCAGACCTACGCGGCACATCGACCCTTCGGACGGATCGTGAAAAGCATCCACGACGCGGATCATGTCGTCCAGAATAGCAGTTTCTTCTTCCACCAGGCTGTCCGGAGGCAGGCCGCCATCGCTTTCACCGATGCTCATCGCGCCACGTGTCGGGTGAAATCGCATCCCCAACTCGGATGCGGCAGCAATCGTGTCCTCCAGCCGCGATCCATTGGGGTAGAGGTACAGGTGATCGGAACTGAGCGTACAGCCTGACAGCGCCAGCTCTGCCAAACCGATCTGGGCCGAGGTGAACATCTCGTCTGGTCCGAACTTCGCCCAAATCGGATAAAGTGTTTGAAGCCACCCGAACAGCAATGCGTCCTGCCCGCCCGGCACCGCGCGGGTCAACGTTTGGTAGAGATGGTGATGAGTGTTCACCAGTCCGGGTGTCACCAGACAGCCCGAAACATCGTGAACCTCGCCTTGTGTCTGCAATCCGTACCCGATCCCCGCAATCTGGCCGTCGCGGATCAGAATGTCAGCCCCGGGGAGTTCCTGCCGGGACTCGTCCATCGTCAGGATCAGGTCAGCGTTTTTGAGAAGGATTTCCGTCATGTCGCGCTCCTGCATCTGCCCGTCTCTTGCAAGGAGTGCGAAGGTCGGCGGAAAACGGGCTTAAGAACCGACCGTGTATTATGTACCCGTCATCGGGATCTGCGACAACAGATTTCAGAACCGACGCAGGATCTGAAGGGCCTCTGCATGAATCTCTGCGTTGGCTGCGGCCAATGCCCTACCGCCCTCATGCGCCGGGCCACCTTGCCAATCGGTCACAATTCCGCCTGCCGCCTGAATAACCGCGATAGGCGCCTGAATGTCATACGAGTTCAGCCCTGCTTCGATCACCAGATCTGCCTGCCCAGCGGCCAACAAGGCATAAGCGTAGCAGTCCATTCCATATCGGGTCAGTTGCACCTGTTCCGATACGGCCTGAAACCCGGCCCGGTCATCCGGGGTGCCGACTTCAGGAAAAGTGGTGAACAGCGTCGCCTGCGCCAGAGATTTCGTCCCCCGGGTTTGCAGCTTACTGGTCCCCAGTGGCCCTGTAAGATGCGCACCAGCTGTCGATCCGACAAAGCGTTCGCCAATATAGGGCTGATCAATCACTCCCATGATCGGCCCGTCTGCTGTGCTGAGCGCGATCAGAACGCCCCAGGTTGGTGTGCCACTGATAAACCCGCGCGTGCCGTCGATGGGGTCCAAAACCCAGGTTCGGCCACTGCTGCCCTTGTGCGCACCGTATTCTTCGCCCAACACGCCATCTTCGGGGCGCAACCGGGACAGCACCTCTCGCATGGCTTTTTCGGCGGCCCGATCCGCCGCGGTGACGGGGTCAAACCCTTCGGTCAGCTTATTCGCAGTTTCCAGATTGGTCTGACGAAAAAAAGGAAGAATGGCCGCGCGTGCCGCTTCGGCCATTTCTTCTGCAATTTCAATGTCGCTTAAACTCGCCGGATGCATGGCACTCTGGTGCGGGCATTACCTGACAAAGTCAAGCCAGTCTGATCAGGCGACGTCGCTGAGGACACGTGCAAGTTCAAACAGGCGGCGGCGCTGGTTTTCCGGAATTGCGTAGTAAGAGCGTACAAGATCCAGGGCTTCTTTATCGCCCATCAGATCAGCTGGAACAGATTTCTTGTCCGAGCTGCTTTTCTCTGCTTCTTCCAGACCTTCGAAGAAGAAGCTTACCGGTACGTCCAAAGCCTCGGCAATGTCCCACAGGCGGGACGCGCTGATTCGGTTGGCTCCGGTCTCATATTTCTGGATTTGCTGAAACTTGATACCAACTTGCTGCGCCAATTGTTGCTGGGTCATCCCAATCAGCCAGCGGCGATGCCGAACGCGTTTGCCCACATGGACATCGACGTGATGAGTCATTGGTATTCTCCTCTACTACACACACATTTGTACGGGATCGAGCGACGTCCGAGATCGCAATACCAATAGGGGCTTCCTTAACCGCCCCCTAATCCGGACTGTGCCGTCCCCCGTTACCAGCACTGATAGTCTATATTGCCCGTTTTGAATTTTTTTTCAAGCTGGTTGAGTCGATCCCCCCTCACAAGGGCTGTGGTTGTATGTGTCAAAAGCCCTGTGCGCTTTTCGCTTGCCCCGGTTGGACATGCGACAGATTTTCAGTCGTTTCAGGACGCAGCGCATAAGGAATTGACATCTTGTACAGCCGACGTGCCAATGCCCGAAACACGTGAGGAGCCACATGAAGGCCTTTTGTATTCAATCCGAGGGGGCAGTTGCCCAGCTGTGCGATGTACCAAAACCCGAGCCGGGTGAGGGCCAGGTGCGGGTCGCGATCAAAGCCTGCGGTTTGAATTTCGCTGATCTGTTGATGCAGAAAGGAACGTATCAGGATACACCGCCTGCGCCGTTTACTTTGGGAATGGAAATAGCCGGTGTCGTGGATGCCATCGGTCCAGGTGTGCCCACCCTGAAACCGGGTGATCGGATCGCCGTCTATTCTGGTCAGGGCGGGCTGGCAGAGTATGGCGTTTTCGACGCCGATCGCGCGATCCCGTTGCCTGACACGACCCGTTTCGAAGATGCCGCCGCGATCCAGATTGCTTATGGTACCAGTCACATGGCCCTTGACCACCGCGCCAGGCTGCAACCCGGCGAGACACTTCTGGTAACCGGCGCAGCAGGCGGCGTTGGGATGACCGCGGTTGAGATCGGCAAGCTCATGGGCGCCACCGTCATCGCACAGGCCCGCGGCCCTGAAAAGCTGGCCGTTGCCCGTGCGGCGGGGGCCGACCACCTGATTGATACCTCAGAGGATCTAAGGGATCGGGTCAGATCGCTTGGCGGCGCGGATGTCGTCTATGATGCAATCGGCGGCGATGTGTTCAAGGCGGCCTTCCGCGCCACCAATCCCGAAGGCCGCCTGCTGCCCATCGGATTTGCCGGCGGCGATGTTCCGCAAATCCCTGCCAATCATCTGCTGGTCAAGAATCTGACTGTGATCGGTTTTTACATTGGCGGGTATCTGAAATTCCGGCCAGAAGCCGTGCGCGAAAGTTTTGACACTCTTTTCCGCTGGCACGCCGAGGGCCGTATCAATCCACACATTAGCCACGTCTTGCCTCTTGATGAGGTCGCGCAGGGCATGCGGTTGCTGAAAGAACGGAAATCGACAGGCAAAATCGTGATCACCGCCTGACCACAATCAGCCCACTACGGCACGGAGCTGCGTCCCCCCAAGAAGGCGGAAGTTCTGACGCACCAATTGTGCCAGCGCTTCGACAACCGCGTCTCGACCCGGTTCGCCACCATACAGGTTGATCATATGCGCAGGTAGGTCCGGTAACGCACCCCCGCTTTCGATCTGTTCAAGATGTGCGGCTTCGGTACCTTCCAGTGCCGCATACACTGCCAGATCAGCACTGACTGTGGCCTCGATTGTGCGGTCGTTTTCAGTTTCCACCGACAGTTCCCAGGGAATACCGGCTGCATCCAGCGCAGAGATCACCTGTGGTCGAAACAAGCAGCGACGTCCAAGTGCCAAAGGCAGCGGACGTTTGCGCCAGGCCGATCCACCCGGCGCACCTATCCAGCGCAAGGGCAGCTCTGCAATGGTTTCCGCACCGTCCACCGACGACGGTTCCGTGGTTAGGATCACGTCACATTCGCCGCGTTTGTACATGTCTTTCAACTGCAAGGAATAAGACGAGACCAACTGAACTCGGACCCGTGGAAAATCCGCGTTGAACCGTTGCAGGACCCGTGGGATGGCCGGGTAAACTATGTCGTGAGGAACCCCCAATACCACCTCACCCTCAAAGGCCTGATCGGTCAGTTTCGAGATCACCTCATCATTCAATGCGATCATACGGCGCGCATAGGCCAGCAGTTGCTCGCCAGACGCGGTCAGGGCAATCGTTCTGCCACTGCGGTCCAACAACTGAAGGCCAAGCAACTCTTCCAGCCGTTTCAACTGCATCGAGACCGCAGATTGCGTCAGATGCAGAAATCCGGCAGCGCGAGTCACCCCACCCTGATCCGCCACCGCAACAAATGACCGCAGGGTCGTGATGTCCAAATTTCGCATCTTCACGATTCCTTATGTGTTTCATCAAAAATATTCGTTTTAAAAATATGTCATACTCCCCCATATTAATCAAGGAAATTGATGAAGACGAGATAAACCATCGAGAATGCACGAAAGGACAATAAATATGACCCAAATTGCCATTCATCACCATTGCAATCCCAAGAAGCAATCGCTCGGCACTATCATCAGGCGTGCTGTTTCCCTGAAGCGTCAACGCCGTCGGCTGGCGCGACTTGATGATCGCGCCCTTCAGGACATCGGAGTCTCTAGATCAGAGGCTGATGCCGAAGCCAGACGTTTCGTCTGGGACGCGCCGGAATTCTGGCAGAAATGATGCAAATACGTATCTTTAGTTCATGAGTGGCGGTCACGTGTTGCGGATCGCCACTTTTGTTGCGTAAATTAGTAGGTTTTCCGCGGTAAATACTTGAAACACAGCCCTGAGTTGCCGATATTTGCCTAGAACGCTTCCCTCATAGCAGGGGGGCTGAATAATTATGTAAAGGGAGACCCTTTGATGGCACAATTCGACACGATCCGGACGGCGGCCGGCGCGCGCGCTGCCGAGATTGATGAGGGCCTGCGCGCCCATATGAACAAAGTCTACGGCACTATGTCCGTCGGCATGCTGATTACGTTCGCAGCAGCCTGGGCCATCGCGGGCCTGGCAACCACAAGCGATCCGTCAGCCGCGGCGGCACAGTTGAATGCCGATACCTATCTGACATCGCTGGGCTATAGCATTTACGCGTCGCCCCTGCGCTGGGTCATCATGTTTGCACCTTTGCTGATTGTTTTCGGCTTCAGCGCCGGGATCAACCGCATGTCGGCAGCCGCCGCACAGCTGGTGTTCTACGTTTTTGCTGCGGTGATGGGCATTTCGATCAGCTGGATCTTCCTTGTTTTCACCGGTGAGTCGGTCATCCAGGTCTTCCTGATCACCGCAATCGCGTTCGCGGGCCTGTCCCTGTACGGTTACACAACCAAGAAAGACTTGTCCGCCATGGGCACTTTCCTGATGATGGGCCTGATCGGCCTGATCGTCGCGATGGTTGTGAACATCTTTCTGGCGTCTTCGGCGGTTGCCTTTGCAATCTCGGCCATCGGCGTTCTGATCTTCGCGGGCCTGACCGCCTACGACACCCAGAACATCAAGACCACATACCTGCAAATGGCCCACAGTGGCGATCAGGAATGGCTGGGCAAGGCTGCTATCATGGGTGCATTGAAACTGTACCTGGACTTCATCAACCTGTTCATGTTCCTGCTGCAATTCCTGGGCAACCGCGAGTAATTGCATACCATTGGTATGGGGAAAGGCCGGTCATCAGACCGGCCTTTTTTCGTTTTGAACCAACTGGTGATAGAGCTTGTCCGGCGCACAAGTTCTACCGGAAAAGGCAGCGATGTACGCGCGCCCGGTCAAGAAAAAGCCCCCGCTAGATCGGCGAGGGCTTGATACATCAGAAGGTAAAAGACTTAGCTACAGTTCAACGGTACTGCAAAGCCCGAACTACGCTCGGACGTGCCTTTGCGGAACACATCGCCAGCAGGTAGACACCCGGTGAAACGCTCGGCCTCTTGCGCAAAACCAACGCCGACCGAGTTGTCGACCTTAACGCTGTTCGTCGGCGTACGAAGGACACCATACAAGGTTCCGTTGACACTGACGGTGCTCAAGAACAGATTCGTATCGCTGCCCTGTAGCTGGACCGCATTGCCCGGCGTCTGCCCGCCATTGTCGATGGCAACGGACGCCACCTTGGATGGATCCACTTCATCAACCAAGAGAGTGACGGTCTGAAGCTCTGCCAGTTCGGCAGGGACGTTCGTTTCGGGCGGCAGAAAAGCGACGGCTCCGGGAACGTCGGAAATCGTGCGGGGTTCGCCATCGATTCCGGTAAACCCGACACCTTTGCGGTTGAACGGGTCTTCACAGGCCGCCAAAGTCAGAACGGCTATTGTGGATAACAAGATTTTTTTCATGGCGGTCAACATTTTGTGGCGGTTTGCTCAAGCGTACTTGCAGGTCGGCACAAAAAGCAAGCCACAGGCCATGCGATTGCATCGGTGGCTGATGCGCTCCTGCAACGGCCCCAGATGGGCATGTTGACGTTTCTGGCAACCATCCACCGGAATTCAGCACGAAAAAAGGCTCTGCCAAGCAGAGCCTTTTTGGAAAGTCCAAATGGAACGGAAAGATTACTTGATCTTGCCTTCCTTGTACTCGACATGCTTCCGAACGACCGGATCGTATTTACGAATGGTCATTTTCTCGGTCATGGTGCGTGCGTTCTTTTTGGTCACGTAGAAGTGGCCCGTGCCCGCGGTCGAGTTCAGACGGATCTTGATTGTCGTCGGCTTCGCCATGGTTATCTCCTGCGTCCGGAAAGGCAGGGGCCTTTCGGTTGAATTCCTATGAGCGTGCGCTTTTACGCGCTACGCCGTGCATGTCAAGGCCAATCGGACGATCCCAGCCCAGGAATCGGGCACAGGTTCAACCCGGTAACGTTGGTGCGCCCATATAGTTGTGAATCTGGTCTCTTTCACCGTCCGAAAGGCCCAGCGCAGTGGACAATTGCCGCAAATATGCGGCCTCACGATCATTGTCCAACCGTATTGCCGCCAGAGATGTCGCATAAATCTGCGTTCTGAGAGGCGCCCCAGAATCAGCTGCCAGACCCATTACGTCGACGGGTGCGTTCAGTTGTTCCTGCACAAATGCGCGTTCTTCGTCGCTGATGTCATCGCCCAGTTCACCCAGGATCGTTTCTTTCTCGTGTTCATCCAATTCGCCGTCTGCCTTGGCCGCCTGGATCATTGCCCGCAACATAAGCTTGGCCTGAGCTTCCATCGCGGCACCGGCTGGTGTTCCGCCAAACACCGTCTCCATCATGTCGGTAGTTTGCTGGCTGCCAGTTCTGGCCGCCCCCTGCATCGCATTCAAAAGCCCGCCAAGACCGGCGGCACCGGCGGTACTGCCACCCAACCCCATCTTGCCCATCATGTCCTGAAGGCCTGTCGCACCTCCGGGAAGGCCGAACTGTTCGGCCATCTTGCCGAGTTGATCCATGCCAAGGCCACCGCCTGCGCCTTGCATCATGTCCTGCAAGCCTGCCATTCCGCCCATTTTCCGGTATTTTTCCAGCCCCTTCGCGGCTGCGAAACCAACTGCAACGGACGCAAGTGTCTTCATAAAGCTCATGACAATCCTCCCGGTTTTTCAAAATATGCCCCAATTCTATCAGAGGAATGCAAAGGCGAATACCACGTTCAACCCCCACGGGATTCTGGACTGAATTTCCAAGCCGGTGAGGACCGGACGGCAGTGACTAAGTTTGTACATATCACGATATCGTGATAGGTTTACCGCGACTGATACGTCCAAGAGGCCGACTTCAGGCTCGACGGCCAAGGCAGTGTAAACAGGTAATGCCCGCGCGGAGCAGTGTTGTTTTACGCAGCTTTTCTTGGGGGGCTATCATGACAGAGTGGGTTATTCAGGGCGAAGAACTGGCCAATTGTAATTGCAATTTCGGTTGCCCCTGCCAATTCAGCGTTCTTCCATCTCATGGCAATTGCGAGGCAGTGGTCGTTTTCGACATCGAAAGCGGACATTATGGCGATACTGATCTGGCAGGTTTGCGGGCAGCAGGTGTTTATCACTGGCCGGGACCGATCCACGAAGGCAATGGTCAGATGCAACTGATCATTGACGAAAGTGCTACAGCCGAACAGCGCGCAGCATTGCAGGCCATCATGACCGGCGAAGACACCGATGAAATGGCGACCATGTGGTACGTTTACAGTGCGATGGCACCGACGAAACATGAAACGCTTTTTGTACCGATCGAATTGAACTGGAACCGCGATGATCGCAGTGGCTATGCCAGGGTTCAAGGGGTCTTCGACGTCGAGGTCAGCCCGATTCCTCATATCGTATCGGGCGCTGCGCACAGGGCATCGATCCAGTTGCCGAACGGCTTTGAGTACCGCCACGCCGAGGCTGCCTCCGGGTCGGCCAAAACAACGGGTGGTGAGATCAGTCTTACCTTTGACGCCACGCACGCTCATCTCGCACATCTGAACCTCTCGGGTCACGGTGTTCTGGGCGCGTAGCCGGAGACTTTCTCATGACCAGACAGAGTGCGGCAGCCCCTGCCGGGGCGATTGAGCGGCTGTTGAGGCAGGACAATGCAATCGTGTTGGGCAGCGTCCTTCTGATCATTCTTGCAGCCACCTGGTACACAGTTGCCGGCGTCGGGATGAGTATGTCTGCGGTCGAAATGACCCGCATGGCAGGCCCGGTTGGAGAGCCCATGCAGATGGGTTCCGCAACCGTCTGGAGCTTCGGTTACACCCTGCTCATCTTCCTGATGTGGTGGATCATGATGATTGCCATGATGACCCCAAGTGCCGCGCCAGCCGTGCTTTTGTTTGCCGCAACAAAGCGAATGGGTCCTGAGAAAGACCGTGCGGCAAAGTTCAGCCTGTGTTTCCTGTTGGGCTATCTGGTGACCTGGGGTGCGTTCAGCCTGGCTGCAACGGCAATGCAGTGGGAGTTGGAACATATCGGGCTGTCGAACGGGCCGATGATGACAATCCGCTCCGGCCTCTTCGCGGGATGTGTTCTGCTGGCTGCCGGGTTTTACCAGTTTTCGAGTTTAAAGAACGCGTGTCTTCGTTACTGCCAAAGCCCCGCAAGGTTTCTGGCCGGTCACAACCGGCCCGGCCCCTTCGGCGCGTTCAGAACCGGAGCCTTGCACGGCACACATTGCCTTGGGTGCTGCTGGGCTTTGATGTTGCTGCTATTCATCGGGGGGATAATGAACCTCTATTGGATTGTCGGTATCGCCGCTTACGTGGCACTGGAAAAGCTTCTACCCTGGACCAGGTGGTTGGTGCCAGTGTCAGGTGTGGCACTGATCGGCACAGGTCTTTGGTTTATCATGGCACCGTTGATTTTTGACATTTGACACGTGACAGCCTTCGGGGTCGGCTGACTGAAAGGCCCTGTAATTTTCGTTAAGACGGAGGTTCCAATGCCCATTTTCATTACCTATGCGACTTACTCGCAGGCTGGCGTCAAAGGCATGTTGCAAAAGCCCGAGAACCGCACCGGCCCGGTGAAAGCACTGCTGGAGAAAGTCGGCGGTCGACTGTTGTCCTTCTACATGACGACCGGCAGCAATGACGTGGTTGTGATCAGCGAAGCGCCAGACGGAACAGATGCTGTGGCGGTCGGCATGGCAGTCGCGGCATCGGGTGCGGTCACGAACATAGAAACGGTTCGCGCCTGGACCGCGGACGAGTTCGTTTCGGTCACTGAGAAAGCCGCAAGGTTGACGGGGACGTACACGCCGCCCGGAGGATAAAAGGATACGCGCGGAGGGCCTGTAAGCCGGATCTTGTTCCGGGGTTTCCCCCTTCGATGACCATTCCTCTAGGCCGTGCATTGCTGCACGGCTCAAGCTGCCAACCCGGTCCCTCTCGGCCAAGACGCGCTTAGCGGCGGTATCGGCTTGCGCCGACCGGCCCGCGCGGGGACCCTATTTGGCATTGCTCCCGGTGGGGCTTGCCGTGCCGCCACTGTTGCCAGCGGCGCGGTGGGCTCTTACCCCACCGTTTCACCCTTACCCGGGGCCGAGGCCCTGGGCGGTCTGATTTCTGTGGCGCTTTCCGTCGGGTTGCCCCGCCCGGGCGTTACCCGGCACCGTTGTCTTGTGGAGTCCGGACTTTCCTCTCGGGCGTACGCCCCAGCGGCCATCCGGCCCTCCGCGCCTGGGCTGGGTAGGCTTTGTGGTCTGCGGCGTCAAGAGCTGACGGATCAGAGAAGGGGCCAGCCCCTTCTCGGCCTGCGGCCAATTCAACCCCGGGATATTTTTGGCCAGATGAAGAGCGGATCAGGTTGTTATGTCCGACGGGGTGAGCGCATTCATATCCGCCATGTCCAGCGGACCTTTCGCCCAGGGTCGAAATCGCAATCGGACAGCCGCCAGCAGTTTTGCATCGTCCACGGGGGCGGTGAAACCTGCCATCCGAGCAGAGGCGCGAAATGCTTCTGCATCAGGTGACATCGGATCAACTCCTGTGCCGCGCGGTTTGGCCAGCGCTTGCCTTTCGAGCCTGTTCCAGTCGAAGCGCGGCCCAGGGTCGGATTTGCGCCCGGGCGCCATGTCGGAATGTCCGATGACCCCGGACGGCGTAATGGACCAGCGGGTCATGATCAGGGGCAACAGCTGTTCCAGCACTGCCATTTGCGGCTGCGAGAACGGATGTGTTCCGGTATTGTCCAGTTCGATCCCAACCGAGCGCGAGTTGATGTCGTCCTTGCCGCCCCATTCCCCTGCCCCGGCATGCCAGGCGCGATCTTCTTCCCGCACCATTTGCCAAAGGGTGCCGTCATTGCCGATCAGGTAATGGGCCGAAACCTCGGAAGCCGGGTCGCACAGGCGATCCAGAGCCGCCAGTGCACTGTCCATGGCCGTATAGTGGATCACGATCAAGAATGGCACCAACCCGCCCCGGCGCTTGCCGAAATTCGGAGACGGATGCCAGATCGGCGTCAGGGCGTCAGTTGTTAACGGCACTGCGGAACGGGCTGGGGTCCCAGCCACAGGCATAGCCGTCGCCGTCCGGGTCCAGACCCTTGCGGTCACGTTGCGGACCGCCGTTGGACAGGAATTCGATCTGAGCCTGATCCGGTGACGGGAATTGCGCACAGTTCCGCTGTGCCTTGGCTTGCAGGTTGAAACCGGAGCGGCTGTAGAGTTGCGTGCCCACCGGATTGGAGGTGCTTAGCGCATATTGTACGATATTCGGCTGGCCGCTCGCCGTGCGCTCAGGCACGGCGGTTGGTGCGACAACTTCGTAGGTCTGGCGGTTTTGTTCAATCCGCGCGGCATCGGATTGGATGCTGCGCCTCTCGGACACGGCCGCGAAGTCCTGCTCGTCAGAGATCGCACTGCTGCTGGAGCCGGAAGCCGGCGACGCGGGGACCGAGGATTGCCCGGACGTGCTGGCCAACGCTGCGGCGGTCTGGTTGGCGATGTCCGCATTTTCACCCGTTGCAAAGGTTGATGCTCCTGACGCGCCCAGTGGTTTCTGGGAAACATCGACCGGAGCCAGCAGCGGATTGATCGCTCCACCCTGGCCGGCCAATTGAGCCTCGCGCCGCGCCTGATATTCAGGCGTGTTGAAACCCGTGCTGGTCAACGGCGCGACATTGGTGCAGGCCGCAGCCAGTGTCAGGGCCGGGACCAAAAGCAAAACACGCATTGTTTGGCTCCGTTTTTGG
Source organism: Ruegeria sp. AG7 (assembly GCF_056541545.1). Lineage (NCBI taxonomy): Bacteria > Pseudomonadati > Pseudomonadota > Alphaproteobacteria > Rhodobacterales > Roseobacteraceae > Ruegeria > Ruegeria sp. AG7. The sequence continues at coordinate 51,467 of NZ_JBQFYP010000004.1, read as the reverse complement.
TAATCCACTTTCCCGAAGGCTTACCACCATTTGCCGGGCTTGGCCACAAATCCGGCTGCGTTTTCCAGCGCATAAGCGGTGTTGAGCAAGTCACCTTCTTCCCACGGGCGCCCGATCAGCTGCAACCCCAATGGAAGACCTTGTGTATCCAGGCCTGCGGGGACCGAGATACCGGGCAAGCCCGCGAGGTTCACGGTAACCGTAAAGACGTCGTTCAAATACATCTGAACAGGGTCCGCCTCGGTCATTTCCCCCAGACCGAACGCCGCCGAAGGGGTTGCCGGTGTCAGAATGGCATCGATGCCCGCGGCAAACACGTTTTCGAAGTCTTTCTTGATCAGGGTCCGGACCCGGCGCGCGCGGTTGTAATAGGCATCATAGAAACCTGCGGACAGCACATATGTGCCGACCATCACGCGGCGCTGCACCTCGGGGCCAAAGCCTTCGGCGCGAGTCTTTTCGTACATCTCAGTGATGCCATCGCCCTGCGCCAGCTGTGCGCGGCGGCCATAGCGAACACCGTCATAGCGGGCGAGGTTCGAAGATGCCTCGGCCGGGGCAATCACGTAATAGGCGGGCAGCGCGTATTTGGTATGCGGAAGCGAAATATCGACAATCTCGGCACCCGCGGCTTTCAGCATCGCTGCGCCATCGGCCCAGAGTTTTTCGATCTCGGCGGGCATGCCGTCCATACGGTACTCTTTCGGGATACCGATCTTCTTGCCCTTGATGTCACCAGTCAGCATGGCCTCGAAATTCGGGACGGCCAGTTCGGCACTGGTCGAATCCTTGGGGTCATGCCCGCACATGGTTTCCAGCATGATTGCTGCATCACGTACGTTCTTGGTCATTGGTCCTGCCTGATCCAGCGAGGACGCGAAGGCGACGATGCCCCAACGAGAGCAACGACCATAGGTGGGTTTGATGCCAGTGATGCCAACAAAGGCCGCAGGCTGGCGGATCGAGCCTCCGGTGTCGGTACCTGTCGCCGCCAGGCACAAATCAGCAGCCACGGCAGACGCAGAGCCGCCAGAGGAGCCACCCGGTGTCAGATGCGCATCATCGTTGCCACGGCGCCACGGGCTGACCGCATTGCCATAGGTCGAAGTTTCGTTGGACGATCCCATGGCGAATTCGTCCATGTTCAGTTTACCCAGCATCACCGCGCCTGCGTCGGCCAGTTGCTGTGAAACAGTGGATTCGTATTCCGGCTTGAACCCTTCCAGGATTTTCGACGCCGCCTGCGACGGCACACCCTTGGTGCAAAACAGATCCTTGATACCGATCGGCAGGCCACACATCGACGGTGCATCGCCACGCTGGATCCGCTCATCCGCGGCCTTGGCGCGTTCCATCGCAATTTCCGGCGTCTTGTGGACAAAAGCGTTCAGCGCATCTGCCTCGTCAATGGCTTTCAGGCAGGCGTCAGTCAGCTCGACAGAAGTGACGTCACCGGAACGCAGGGCATCGCGTGCCTCGGCCAGACCCAGTTTGTTCAGATCGCTCATGTCTTACTCCACCACTTTAGGGACTGCGAAGAACCCTTCGCGGGCGTCAGGGGCGTTGGCCAGAACCTTGTCCTGCTGGTTGCCGTCGGTCACCTCGTCCTTACGGCGTTTCAGCCGCATCGGCGTGACCGAAACCATCGGCTCGACACCTTCGACATCCACTTCGTTCAGCTGTTCGATGAACCCGAGGATGGTGTTGAACTCGGATGCCAGCGCCGGGAGCGCGTCATCCTCGACCTTGATCCGGGCCAGTTTGGCCACTTTGGCGGCGGTGCTTTGGTCAATCGACATCGGCTTCCCTCATCTACGTTATGGGGCGTTTACCTGTCTGTAGCGGCAGTCGCAAGACCGCTGCGCCACAGGCCGTGGCGAGTTTTTGATCCCCCACATGACACCCGCCATTCAAAACTGAATGAGTGGTATGCAAAAACGTAAACTGATTAGTTCAATATTGATCTTGAAAACTGAACTATACTGTTCATTTCTAATTGTGCGACACAACGCAAACCGGAGAAAACCATGAAACCCCTGATGATTGCCGCAGTCTTGTCCGCCACCTTTTTGGCCGCACCGGCCATGGCCTTGGGTATCGACACAAACAACCTGACACGCACGTTGACCTTCCCGTCGCCTGTGACGGAGCCGGTCACACAGGACAAGGTTAAACCTGCAAAGTGACGCGCAGGTTCCGGCCGGGTCGGATATCCCCTCTCCGACCCGGCCAAAGCGCATATTCGAGGGTGCACAGCCCAAAGCGAGTCGTTAGCATTGCTGCAAATACCAAAAAGGAACTGCATAGGGCACTTGCGGTTCTGACAAGCAAGTGGAGCAGCTGATGAACACGCAAAAACAAGCGGTCCTGGATGCCATTGATGCGGCCAACGCAAATGACCCCAATCGCGATGATGGCCGCCCCGAAGCGCAGCTTTACGGCGAGCGGATGAGCGCAGAGCTTGACCGACTGTTTCCGGGCGCGTCCGACGCCTTGCAGATTGCGGCGCGTGGTCAACATGTGGAGCGGTGGAAACTTGCCCGCAATGAATTCCCTGAAGGCCGGGCGGGTTATCTGGCCTGGCGCAAGGCGCAGGGTGTGCATCACGCGGATGTGGTAATGAGTTTGATGACCCAAGAAGGCTATGACGCCGAGCAGGCCGAAGCCGCGGGTCGCATGTTGCGCAAGCAAGGCATCAAACGCGATGCAGAGGTGCAGGCGCTGGAAGATGTGATCTGCTTTGTATTTCTGAAATGGTATTTCCAGCCCTTTGCGGCGAAACACTCAGCCGAGAAAATCCAAAGCATCGTTGAGAAGACTGCCCGCAAGATGTCGCCCGAGGGCCGCGCACGGGTTTTGTGCGAATTCGACCTGCCGGATCATCTGGCCGCAGCCTTTCAAGACTGAAAAAAGGGCCGCGCCGTTTCACCGACCGAATCATAAGTCTGAAGGATGGTCACGACAGGCCTACCCGACATATGCTCATGATCCACGAGTTTGGGTGACGCGGCCCCTGATGAGGGCCGCACGATACACTTCGATCATCCAGCCCAGCATAATAGCATTCAGGATATGCCACATGAAATGTGTCCCCACCGGCCATTGAGCACAGAGACGCATATCGAGGGCACGGAAGGCAATCGACAGGATCAGGATCAACGCCCCGATTTTCAGCCCTTTGGCCAGAATCGGATCACGGTCGCGCAACGCAACAGCATAGATCAGGATCAGCAAAGCGACCGGCGCATAAACCGCCGACCCTCCAAGCCCCGGAACCTGTTGGGAAAGTGGGACAGCAGCAGCCGCATAGGGAAGAAAAAGAAGCATTCCCCCGAACGCCAGCCCCAAAGGCATCCTCCAGATGTTTTTGTTCACCGCAAAGATATAGACCAAAATGAACGACAGTATGGGCGCGACATCCGCCAAAGCCGCCCATACCTGCGCATGCGTGTGAAACAGGTAACTGCCAAACCCGATGATCGCCAGAAGCGCCACCAGAACCTTGGCCAGCGGCATGTTCTGATTGCGCACGCGCCGCCACATGACCCATGCGCAAATCAGAAAAGCGGCGTTTGTGACCGCGTTAACGGGCTCGGCCCAGTAGGCCGGAGACAACCGCTCGCAATACCCGTCTATTTCACGAAACCAATCCATGGAAATTTACTTATCCGATGTTAGGCTGCCGCCAACAGAATGATTGGGAGGAAATTATTATGAACATTATCTGGTTGGGCCATGGAAGTTTCCGTATCGAATCCCAGGGACAAGTGCTGCTAATCGACCCCTGGCTGACCGGCAACCCGGTCATGCCCGAGGAACAGCATGACGCCGCCGTTGATGGCGCCACCCACATCCTTCTGACCCACACACATTTTGACCATGTCGTCGACGTTCTGCCGTTGGCCAAACACCTGAAAATTCCGGTTGTGGGACAATATGACCTGATGGGGTACTGGGCCGAAGCCGAAAGCATCGAGACCATTGGTTTCAACAAGGGCGGCACGGTCAACCTGAACGGAGTCAAGGTAACAATGGTCCCGGCCTCTCACAGCTCGACCTTTTCGACACCTGACGGCCTGCGCACGGGCGGCAGCGAGGTCGGCTTCATGATCAGTACCGAGGGCCGCATGGTCTATGTATCAGGTGACACGGATATCATGGCGGATATGGACTGGATGGGGGATTACTACAAACCCGATATCGGCATCCTGTCCGCAGGTGGGCACTTCACCATGGATATGAAAGGCGCCGCCTATGCAGCCAAACGATACTTCAACTTCAAAACTGTGATCCCCTGCCACTACAAGACCTTCCCGATTCTTGAGCAATCCGCTCAGGCGCTGGCAGGTGCTTTGCCGGGTGTAGACGTCATCGAACCGCAGGTTATGCAGGCGATAAAGCTGTAGGGATGATATGACCAGCGACATTGTCCCTTCACCTGAACTGATCGCAGTTGTACGGCGATGGAATCAAGCCGTTCATGACAAGGATCGGGCTGTGCTGGTCAATATGTTGTCATCCTCGGAACACCTGCGGTATCAGGGCTCGGCGGATGAAGAGGCATGGTCCGGGCAGGTGTTTCGCCGTGGCTTCGCGGATCACACCAAGGAAATCCCGGACTATGACTGGCAGGAACATTCGCTGGAAGCTTTTGAATGTGGGGATGTGGGCTGGGCATTTTGCGAAGCGACGCTGACCTTTCATTCGAACGGCAATTCAGCCTGGCACCGCTTTACATTTGTACTGCATCTGGAAGACGGCGTCTGGAAAATGGTGCAGCTGCATGTGTCCAACCCAACCTCGAACATGGAAAAGATCGGCATCGAACATGCGGCGTTGAATGCACTGATCGAAGCCGCAAAGCAGGAGTTCACACAGGATCAGACCGAGGGAACCGCCTCGGTCATGTTCACTGACATTGTCGGGTCGTCAGATATCACCCGGCAATTGGGCGACAAGAAATGGGCCCAGCTTATTTCCGGTCATTTTGATCTGACTGAAAACCTCATCCACGCCCATCAGGGACGGCTGGTCAAATCCCTTGGGGACGGCACGATGTCGATCTTCCCAACGGTCCAGGATGCAATCCAGGCAGCAATCGAGCTGCAAAGTAAGAACGCGTTGGCAAATGCCGAAACACCTCTGGGTCTGCGGATTGGAATTCATACCGGCGACGTCATACAGAAAGATGAGGATTTCTTCGGGTCCGTCGTCAATAAGGCCGCGCGCGTGACAGACGTAAGTGGCCCGAACGAAATTCACGTCACCGACGTAACCAGATTGCTGGTCAGCCCGGCGGGCGGTCTGAAATTCAGCACGCCAAAATCGGTCTCACTGAAAGGGTTCGGCGGGCAGCAGACAGTGTATCGCCTGGACTGGAACTGACAGTAGCCGTCCTGTCAGGCCAGCCTCATTTTTCTTTTCGTTTTTCTGCGAAAAAATCCAGCAGCAGGGTTTCACATTCTTTGGCTGCTAAGCCGTCATAGACCTCGGGCTTGTGATGCGCTTGCGGGTGGGAAAAAACCCTCGCGCCATGGGCCACGCCGCCGGATTTGGGATCGGAAGCCCCGTAATAAACGCGCCGGATACGCGCGGCCGCCAGGGCCGCTGCGCACATGGCGCAGGGTTCCAGTGTGACATAGATATCATGTCCGGGCAGTCTTTCAGATCCAGCATGGGCACAGGCCGCGCGCAAAGCCAGGATTTCTGCATGCGCCGTTGGGTCGTTCGACTCACGCGTCCGGTTTCCTGCCACCGCCACAACAGAGCTGTCCGGCCCGACAATGACCGCGCCAACGGGCACTTCGCCGCGATCCGCTGCAGCGCGCGCCTCACTCAGTGCCTGTTCCATATGCGATTTGAACATCATGCCCCTGACTGCATCAGAAACCTGCCTTTCGCAAGCGCGCGGGATAGGGTATGGCCCAGACATGAACAAGACCCCTCCTCCCGGCGACCGGATCGCCAAAGTCCTGGCCCGCGCCGGCGTCGCGTCGCGGCGCGAGGCCGAACGCATGATCGAAGCTGGCCGCGTGGCCGTAAATGGCAAGGCCATCGACAGCCCCGCCCTGAACGTAACAGAAAAAGACAAGATCGTTGTCGACGGTAAACCGGTCTCGGAACCGGAACCCTCGCGCTTGTGGCTGTATCACAAGCCTGCTGGGCTGGTCACAACAACCCGCGACGAAAAAGGGCGCGATACGATTTTCGACAAGCTGCCCGAAGACATGCCGCGGGTGATGAGCGTTGGCCGGCTTGACCTGAATTCCGAAGGTCTGCTGCTGCTGACTAATGATGGTGCTATCAAGCGCAAGCTTGAACTGCCAGCGACCGGCTGGTTGCGCAAATACCGTGTGCGGGTAAACGGCCGCCCGAAAGACGAAGATTTCGAACCGCTGCGCAAAGGGCTGGTGATTGAGGGAGAGCGGTTCCAGCCGATGACCGTCACGCTGGATCGCCAGCAAGGGGCCAATGCCTGGCTGACCATCGGTCTGCGCGAAGGAAAGAACCGTGAAATCCGCCGCGCGATGGAAGATATCGGTTTTAATGTGAACCGTTTGTTGCGGGTTTCTTACGGACCGTTCCAATTGGGCAATCTGAAGCCGGGCGAAGTCGAAGAAATCCGCCGCCGCGTTATGCGCGATCAACTTGGCCTGGATTCGGATGCCAAACCCGAAGCGGCCCCCAAACGCCCGACGCGACCACAAAGAAAACGCCCGCCCATCGGCAAGAATCCCCGCAAGTGATGCAGGTTCGGCAACCTTCCCCCTAGCGCCAAGCATGCGTATCCCCTAAATTTTCTGTGATTGCTGCTATTTGGGGAGCGTGATGTCCGGAAGCGGAGTGCAAAAATTCGCCTACGCCGTATTGCTGGTGCTTTTGTTTGGCGTGTGCACAGGCGTGCTTGGGGGCTTGTAACGCATGGCAAAGCGATTTGGCGGCAAATACAGCCCTCAGGACAATGCGTCCGGTGACACTCTTCAGCCCCGTGGACAATTCGATGGCGCGCGGGTCGAACCTGCGGGTGCACGGGCCAATGTCCTGTTCATACCGGCGATCCCATTGGTATTTCTGTCGCTGAACGACGGCGCGATTGGCATGACCATTGGTCTGATCGCAGCTGGCCTGCTGACGGCAGCTGCGTTTTTGCTGCGCGAAGGTCTGCGGGCCGAAGCCGCGTTTAACGCCCGTAAAACCGCCCGCCGACCTGCTTTTCCGCGTAAAATCTTTGCCAGCCTTCTGACAGGTCTGGGTGCCGCTTTTGCGTCGTACCGGACCGAGTTTCTGAATGCGGAAACGGCATCACAAGTCAGCCTGCTTGCCCCCGTCTTGTTCGGCGCGGCAGCAACCGTGCTGCACTCGGCCTCCTTCGGGTTTGATCCGATGAAGGACAAAGGCATGGAAGGAATTGACACCTTTCAGCAAGATCGCGTTGCCCGGGTCGTTGAGGATGCGGAAAACCGTCTTTCCGAGATGACGGACGCCATCAAACGCGCGGGTGATCGCCGGATCGAAGCCCGTTTGGAACGGTTTCAGGACACTGCACGTGACCTTTTTCGAACGGTCGAGGAAGACCCCCGCGATCTGGCGGGCGCGCGAAAATACATGACGGTTTATCTACAGGGCGCGCGTGATGCGACGGTCAAGTTCGCCGATGTCTATGCCCGGACCCGCGATGCGCAGGCGATGACGGACTACGTCGCGCTGCTGGATGACCTAGAACAGAATTTCGCCGCGCGTACGCGCAAAATGCTATTGGATGACCGCAGTGATCTGACGGTCGAAATCGACGTGCTGCGCGAAAGACTGCAGCGCGAAGGCGTCCGGTTGGACTGACCGGCCATTATTTGAGCGAGGAACATCCCCATGTCCGATGAGATCAAGAACAAGGCGGCTCAGACCGAAACACTGGTGCAGGAAGTCACCGCAGTTGCCCTGCCCGAACCAAAGGCCGAGGTTATCTCGCTTGAAGAAGCCGACGACCCAGTGAGTGCCGAGATCCGCAAGCGCATGGACGAGATCGACATGAGCAACACCAATTCGATTGTTGCTTTCGGATCTTCCGCTCAGGCCGAATTGCAGGAAATCAGTCAGGCCATGCTGGCGGATGTGCGCAACAAGGATGTAGGCCCCGCAGGCGACAGCCTGCGCAATATCGTGACCACGATCCGCGGGTTTTCGGTCAGTGAGCTGGACGTGCGCCGCGAGCGCAGCTGGTGGGAAAGGCTGCTGGGCAGGGCCGCGCCATTTGCGAAATTCACCGCTCAGTTTGAAGAAGTTCAGGGGCAAATCGACCGCATAACCGACGATCTTCTGGGGCATGAGCATACACTGCTCAAGGACATCAAATCGCTGGACCTGCTGTACGAAAAAACACTGGGCTTCTATGATGAACTGGCGCTGTACATCGCGGCGGGTGAAGAAAAGCTGACCGAATTGGACAGCCACGACATCCCCGAAAGGGAAGCTGCCGTTCAGGCCGCGCCAGAAGAAGAACAAGTGATGAAAGCGCAGGAACTGCGTGACATGCGCGCCGCGCGTGACGATCTGGAGCGCCGCGTGCACGATCTGAAACTGACCCGTCAGGTCACGATGCAGTCGCTGCCTTCGATTCGGCTGGTGCAGGAGAACGACAAGTCTCTGGTCACAAAGATCAACTCGACGCTGGTGAACACCGTGCCGCTGTGGGAAACGCAACTGGCACAGGCCGTTACCATTCAGCGCAGCGCCGAAGCTGCCGCCGCGGTGCGCGACGCCAACGATTTGACCAACGAGCTTTTGACTTCGAATGCTGCCAATCTGCGCCAGTCGAACAAGATGATCCGCGAGGAAATGGAACGCGGCGTGTTCGATATCGAAGCTGTCAAAAAGGCCAACGCAGACCTGATCGGCACTATCAACGAAAGCCTGGCCATTGCGGATGAAGGAAAAGCCAAACGTGCCGCGGCCGAGGCCGAGCTGCAGAAGATGGAGGTGGAACTGCGCGACACTTTGGCGTCTGCCAAGGCGCGGCGGGATGGAATCGGCGATAACGCCGGCACGGCAGTTCCTGGCTAAAGGCGGGAGTGGCGTGAAGGCCTACGAATATCTGAAAAAGGCGCTGGGGATGGCGGCGTTGTTGGCTTTGGCCAATTGCAATGAAACACTGACTTCCTCGATTCCACCGCAAGCGCGCCCAGCGCCTGTTTCTGTTGCGGCGAATGCCTATGTACCGCCCTCTGCCGCAAGTCAGGATTTGGCGCGGTTTTACCAGCGTGTCGAACGCGACCTTCTGGTGCGGGGGTTATTGCGGACAGACGGGGGCGGCCCTGATACACCTTATGACGCCCAGGATCTGGCGCGAAATTTCGAAACGATTGCGTTCTACAGCGAATATCCGACCCAAAACGTTTCCATCGGTTCGCGCCAGACAGACGGGCAGCTCAGCCGGTGGTCGGGGCCGGTGCGCATCCAGACCGAGTTTGGGCCTTCCGTGCTGCCCGCCGTACGGCAACAAGATGCGGAACGGGTTCAATCCTTTGCGTCGCGCCTGGCGAGGCTGACGGATCATCCGATTTCCGTGGTCTCCCGAAACGCTAACTTCCACGTCTTCTTCGCGGGCAAGGACGACAGCGCCTATGTGGTGTCCCGACTGAAACAGCTGATCCCGAATATCAGTCAGGCTTCGCTTGATCTGGTCGCAAATCCGAGATCGAATTTCGATTGTTTTGTTTTTGCCTCGGCGACAACGGCCTCTCCGTATAAATATGTGCGCGCAGTTGCGTTGATCCGGGCCGAATTGACTGATCTGGTCCGTCGCAGCTGTATCCACGAAGAAATCGCACAGGGGCTGGGATTGTCGAACGATAGCCCGGCAGCACGCCCATCGATCTTCAATGATGATGACGAGTTTGCCCTGCTGACGAGCCATGACGAAAAACTGCTGACAATGCTTTATGACAAGCGGCTTGAGCCCGGCGTGACAGTCGATCAGGCCCGCCCCATCGTGCATGTCATTGCCCGGGAATTGATGGGGCAGCCGCTCTGACCCAAGGACAGGAGAACCCAAATGGGAATATTCGATTTTCTGACCGGAGAATTCATTGACGTCATCCATTGGGTTGACGACACTCGCGACACCATGGTCTGGCGGTTCGAGCGTGAAGGCCATGAAATCAAATACGGTGCCAAGCTGACGGTGCGGGAAGGTCAGGCGGCAGTATTTGTGCACGAGGGGCAGCTGGCGGATGTGTTCACGCCAGGTCTCTATATGCTTGAGACTAACAACATGCCGATCCTGACCACGTTACAGCACTGGGATCATGGCTTTCAGTCGCCGTTCAAGTCCGAGATCTACTTTGTCAACACGACCCGGTTCAACGACCTGAAATGGGGGACCAAGAACCCGATCATGCTGCGCGACCCCGAGTTTGGGCCGACCCGCATTCGTGCCTATGGCACCTATACCGTGCGCGTAAAAGACCCGGCCAGGTTCCTTGTGGAAATCGTTGGAACCGACGGCGAGTTCACCATGAACGAGATCAGCTTTCAGGTCCGCAACATCATCGTGCAAGAATTCAGCCGCGTGATTGCGGGATCTGGCATTCCCGTATTGGACATGGCAGCAAACACGGCTGATCTGGGCAAACTGATCGCGGCCGAAGTTTCCCCGGTGCTGGAAGGCTATGGGCTGGAAATGCCAGAATTCTACATCGAGAATATTTCGCTTCCGCCAGCGGTCGAGGCCGCATTGGACAAGCGAACCTCGATGGGGTTGGCCGGAGATCTGGGTAAATTCACACAGTATTCCGCGGCGGAGGCGATGACGGCTGCGGCCAGCAACCCCAGCCAGGGCGGTGGCATGGGCGCAGGTCTTGGCATGGGAATGGGCATGGCAATGGCACAGCAGATGTCAAACATCGCAGCAGGCCAGCCAAGCGGCCCGTGGGGAGCGCCCGCCCCCTCTGCCCCGCGACCGGCAGCCCATGTGGCCCCGCCGCCGCCACCGGTCGAGCATGTTTGGCATATCGCCGTGGATGGGCAGACCAGCGGCCCGTTTTCCAAAGCTAGGATGGGCAGAATGGCCAGCGAGGGCGATCTGACGCGCGACACCTATGTCTGGACCGCGGGCCAGGACGGCTGGAAGAAGGCCGGAGACGTGCAGGAACTGGCGCAGTTGTTCACCATTCTGCCGCCACCGCCGCCGGGGGCCTGACCAAAACGCGACACTCCTCCATCTGTCCTGACACTATTGGGTAATGTATGACACACGCCCCTGACCTTGCAGAGCACCGCTTCCCCTGCCAGCAATGCGGCGCAGATTACCGGTTCAGCCCTGGCGATGGTACGCTGACATGTGATCATTGTGGTCATTCCGAACCCATCGGATCGGGTCCCTGGCAAGGTGCCAGCCTGCGCGAACTGGATTTTGACGCGGCCATTGCGGATCGTCTGCCTGACAGCGAGCTGGAACAGACCCGCGTTCTGTCCTGTCCGAACTGCGCGGCGCAGGTTGAATTCGACCCCAATACGCACGCTGCGGAATGCCCGTTCTGTGCCACGCCGGTGGTAACCGACACTGGTGTGAACCGGCATATCAAACCGAAGGGCGTTCTGCCTTTTGCTTTCGACGAGCGCGAGGCGCATAAGGCGATGAGCGATTGGCTGGGGCGGTTATGGTTCGCGCCAAACGGGTTGAAGGATTATGCCCGCAAGGGCCGCAAGATGCAGGGCATCTATGTGCCTTACTGGACCTTTGATGCCGACACCAAGTCCACCTACCGTGGTGAGCGCGGCGTGATTTATTATGAAACCCGCACCGTGATACGGGACGGTAAACGGGTTCAGCAACAGGTGCCAAAAGTGCGCTGGTCGCCCAAATCAGGTCGTGTTGCGCGGTTTTTTGATGACGTTCTGGTGCTGGCCTCGCAGTCGCTGCCCAAGGCTTACACTGACGCGTTACAGCCTTGGGATCTGCCGGCACTTGAACCTTACCAGCCAGAATACCTCGCCGGGTTTCGCGCCGAGGCGTATACGGTTGAACTCAATGAGGGCTATACCGAGGCCCGCGCGCATATGGCGCGCGTGATCGAACGGGATGTTCGCTTCGATATTGGGGGTGACAAGCAGCGTATCCACGTGGTGGACACCGAGGTGCGCGATGTCACCTTCAAACATATTCTGCTGCCGATCTGGATGGCGGCTTACAAATATCGCGGGCAGACCTATCGATTTGTGGTGAACGGTCGAACCGGGCGGGTTCAAGGGGAACGTCCCTGGTCAGCCATCAAGATCACGATTGCCGTTGTTCTGGGCCTGCTTGTTGCCGGGATTGTCGGGTATCTGGCAGCCAACGGGCAGCAATAGCAACTGCTTGTACATCTCGCGCGGCATGATCATCCTGAGGGTCGGAACATAACAACGAGGCGATAGTGTCATTTGCAGAACTGAATAACCTTCTGGAGAAACGCCATTCCTGCCGGGCCTTCCTGCCCGACCCTGTACCAAAGGAGCAGATCGAACAAATCGTGGCCAGCGCGGCCCGGGTCCCAAGCTGGTGTAACGCGCAGCCGTGGCAATTGGTGATCACAAGCGGCGCAGAGACCGACAGGTTCCGCGCGGCGATGCAAAACGAAGCTGAAACAGGCGCACCGGCCCCCGATCTTCCGTTTCCCGCGTCATATTCAGGCGTCTATCAAGACCGCCGCCGCGCGTGCGGTTGGGCGCTCTATGAAGCAGTCGGTGTGGAACGCGGGGACCGGGCAGGATCGGCCCAACAAATGATGCGCAATTTCGCTCTGTTCGATGCACCGCATTGCGCCATCGTCTCAAGCCCGGCGGAACTTGGGCCATATGGCGCAATGGATTGCGGAGGGTTTGTTACGGCTTTTTCGTTGGCAGCGCAGGCGTTGGGTGTGGCAACCATTCCTCAGGCCGCATTAGCCGCGTATGGCCCTTTCCTGCACAGATATTTTCGGATCCCGGAAGACCGCCTGATCCTGTGCGCGATTTCCTTTGGGTATTCGGACAGAAAGCACCCCGCAAATAACTTTCGCACAGATCGTGCCGCGCTGGGTGACTTTGTCGACTGGCGCGGCTAAACCATCGCTCAGGCAAGATAATCGCCAAGAGGGGGAAACCACGTGCGCGCGTTGCTGCAAAGAGTTTCGCAAGCCAAAGTATCGGTCGATGGCAACGTCATTGGCGCATCCGGTCCAGGGCTTTTGATTCTTGTCTGCGCCATGCAGGGGGACGATGAGGCTCAGACTGAAAAACTGGCCCGGAAAACCGCCAGACTCAGGATCTTCAAGGACGACGCGGGCAAGATGAACCGCTCGCTTCTGGATGTAAAAGGGTCAGCCTTGGTGATCAGCCAGTTTACATTGGCGGCAGATACAACAAGCGGTAACAGGCCGGGGTTTTCAACTGCAGCACCGCACGAACTGGGCGAGCATCTGTATAACACCTTCGCAAACTACCTTGCTGCGCAAGGTGTAGCGGTGGAAACTGGACAATTCGGGGCCGACATGGCCGTTGAACTTGTCAACGACGGACCGGTCACAATTTGGGTGGAGACTTGATGGATACTGAAAAGCAAGCCGTTCAACTTTGGCGCGCCGGAGTTGAGGCCGTTGACGGATACATCGCTACCGAGGCCGCCCTGCACGACATCCCGAAACCGGATCGTATTCTGGCCGTTGGCAAGCCTGCCGCCGCTATGGCACGGGCGGCGTTGGAGCAGTTTGGCACGGTGCCCACGCTTGTCGTGACCAAGGACGATCACGGTCGGGACTTGCCTGACGCTGTCGAGGTGATCGAAGCCTCGCACCCGGTTCCGGACAACCGCAGCCTTGCAGGCGGGCGCGCTCTGCGTGCTGCGCTGGAGCAGATGGAACCCGGATCACATGTGCTGCTTCTGGTGTCGGGTGGCGCGTCTTCGTTGGCCGAGGACCTTTTGCCCGGAAAATCGCTGAGCGATCTTGAAGCGTTGAACCGCAAGTTACTGTCAGAGGGAATGGACATCGGCGCTATGAACGCTGAGCGGCGCAAACTGTCCCGCATCAAAGGCGGGGGGTTGCTGTCGCACTTTGCGGGCGCGCGCGCGACCGTTCTGGCCATCTCGGACGTACCGGGCGACGACCTCAATGTCATTGGATCGGGTATCGGCGCTTTGCCTTCCAGTTACACATTTGAGGCCGTCACGCGGATCGTGGCCTCGAACGCCCATGCCCGCAGTGCGGTTGTACAAGCCGCCGAAGCGGCAGGGCTAAAGGTTTGGGCCGATGAAGAGGCGTTGCATGACGACTATCTGAAGGTTGCCGCACATCTCGGCCAACTGCTGCGCGGCATGGAAAAGGGCGTGATGGTCTTCGGCGGAGAGCCGACAGTGGTCTTGCCCGATCACCCTGGGCGCGGTGGGCGAAACCAGGCGCTGGCACTTGCACTGGCGCAGGAGATTGCCGGGCAGCCAAACCTTACAGTTGTTGTCGGCGGCACGGATGGCACAGACGGGCCGACTAATGCGGCAGGAGGAATCATTACCGGCGCAACATGGAGCGAAAGCGGGATAACCGCCCTTCGAAATGCTGACAGCGGATCGTTTCTGGAAAAAGCCCAAGCCTTGCTGACAACCGGGCCAACCGGCACCAATGTCATGGACCTGGTTGTCGCAATACGTGGATGAATTGACGCATATCGCACCGCGCCGTACCGCAAAGGCTCGGAAACTGGCCTGAAACAGAATTGTATCATAGTATTCTTGTGGAAAGGGCATCGCGCCAAACAAGGTTACTTGCGCTTCGGCCTTCGGCATCTAGGAGAAATACCCTTGCCCGGTCCGCGGAAATAAGCCAACGTTGACTCATGCGTCAACAAAAGCCCGAAAAGGGCTGGAACCACTCGATAGGGAGATCACTAAATGAACGAACAAATCACGCATATGGCCGGTCAGGTCACAGCCGGAAAAATGACCCGCCGCGAATTCATGGGGAAAGCCGCGGCCCTGGGCGTTTCGGCTGCCGTGGCCAGCACGATGTTCGCCGACGCAGCACGCGCAGCTGGCCCGAAAAAGGGCGGCGACCTGAAGTTTGGCCTTCAGGGTGGCGAGTCCACAAACTCGCTGGATCCCGCAACCTATGCCAGCTCGGTTCCGTTCCAGAACGGCAAGCAATTCGGCGACCAGCTTGTAGAAGTTGCACCTGATGGGTCCATCGAGCCGCGCCTGGCTGAAAGCGTCGAAGGCAGCGCGGACGCCAAGGTTTGGACCTTCAAACTGCGTCAGGGTGTCGAGTTCCACAATGGCAAGACCATGACCAGCGAGGATGTGCTGAAGACCATGCAGCGCCACTCGAACGAAGACTCCAAATCTGGCGCCCTCGGCATCATGAAGGGCATCGAGTCAATGAAGGCCGACGGCGACAACTTCCAGGTCACTCTGACCGAAGCGAACGCCGACCTGCCTTATCTGATGGCGGACTACCACCTGATCATTCAGCCGGATGGCGGCATGGATAACCCGGCGGCTGGGATCGGTACTGGTCCGTACAAACTGGAAGTTGACGAGCCCGGTGTCCGTCACCTGTTCACCAAGAACGAAAACCACTGGAACAGCGATTTTGGCAACTTTGACAGCGTCGAAGTGGTTGTCATCAACGATGCGACCGCACGTACTGCAGCGCTGCAGTCCGGTCAGGTGCACGCCGTTAACCGCGTAGAACCCAAAGTAGCCGACTTACTGGGGCGCGCGCCAAACCTGACGGTGCATTCAACAGCGGGTCGCGGACATTATGTCTTCATCATGCATTGCGACACGGCTCCGTTCGACAACAACGAACTGCGCACGGCACTGAAATACGCAATCAACCGTGCGGATCTGGTGGACAAGGTACTGCGCGGCTATGGCTCGATCGGGAATGATATGCCGATCAACGCCGCCTACCCACTGTTTGATGAGACCATCGAACAGCGCGAGTTCAGCGTGGAAAAAGCCGCCGAGCACTACAAGAAGTCCGGTCATGACGGCTCGCCGATTATCCTTCGTGTTGCTGACGGTGCCTTCCCGGGTGCTGTGGATGCCGCAGCCCTGTTCCAACAGACGGCGGCGCAGGCCGGAATTCCGCTTGAGATCAAGCGTGAACCCAATGACGGATACTGGTCCGAAGTTTGGAACGTGCAGCCTTTCTGTGCCTCCTACTGGGGCGGCCGTCCGGTTCAGGACCAGATGTACTCGACCGCGTATCTATCAACCGCAGACTGGAACGACACTCGGTTCAAGGTTCAGGCGTTTGATGACATGCTGTTCGCGGCAAAGGCGGAGCTGGACGTTGAAAAACGCAAGGGCATCTATAGCCAGATGGGCAGAATGGTTCGCGACGAAGGCGGCCTGATCTGCCCGATGTTCAACGACTTTGTCGAAGGTGTCAGCAACCAACTGGACGGCTGGGAAAGCGACCCGACGCAAGAGATGATGAACGGCAACATGTCCCGCAAAATGTGGTTCGTCTAAGACGGGCCACGGATAATGCATCCCATCATCAAATTGGTTTCCCAGCGCCTCGCGCTGGGAATCCTATTGCTGTTCGGCGCTTCGGCCTTGATTTTTGGCCTGACCGAAGCTCTTCCCGGAGACGCCGCGCAAGCCGTCCTGGGGCAGTCCGCAACTCCAGAGGCCCTTGCAAACCTGCGCGAAGAAATGGGCCTGAACCGGCCTGCCCTGACCCGCTATTTCGAGTGGCTGGGCGGTATCGTTCAGGGTGATCTGGGTCAGTCCCTGACCAACAAGCTCGACATTGCGGAAAGCATTGGCAAACGGTTGGGCAACACATTGTTTCTGGCATGCGCCGCGGCCGTGGTTTCGGTTCCGCTTGCCATCTTCCTTGGCTTGCTGGCAGTCCGCTACCGCAACCGCTGGCCGGACAAGCTGATCTCAGCTGTCACGCTTACGACAGTGTCAATACCAGAGTTTCTGATCGGCTACGTGGTGATCTACTATGTTTCGGTAAAGCTGGGCTGGTTTTCCTCGCTTGCGATGATCAATGACTCGATGTCATTCGGGCAAAAACTCAATGCGATCGCATTGCCCGCTTTCGTGCTGACGCTGGTGGTTTTGGCGCAGATGATGCGCATGACCCGCGCGGCGATCCTCAACCTGATGCAGTCGGCCTATATCGAAACGGCGGAACTGAAGGGGTTGTCAAACTTTCAGGTCATTGCGCGACACGCCTTTCCGAACGCGATCTCACCCATTGTAAACGTGGTGATGCTGAACCTGGCCTATCTGGTCGTGGGCGTTGTCGTGGTCGAAGTGGTGTTCGTTTATCCCGGCATGGGACAATACCTGGTAGACTCGGTAACCAAGCGTGACGTGCCGGTCGTGCTGGCGTGTGGTGTGGTCTTTGCCGCCGTCTATATCGGGCTGAACATGGTGGCCGATATCGTGTCGATCCTGGCCAACCCAAGACTGAGGCATCCGAAATGATGAAGAATATTCCAATTTCGGCGATGATCGGTCTGTTTTTCACAGGTCTCTATTTCTTTGTCGCCTTAGCCGCGCCTTTGATTGCGCCCTACGGCATGGCCGAAGTGGTTGGCGATGTGTGGGAGCCATCAAGCGCCGAACACCTGTTGGGCACCGACAATATAGGTCGGGATCTGCTGACACGCATGATCTACGGCGGGCGTACGACGATCTTCATTGCGGCTGCGGCTACGATCCTCAGCTTTGTAACCGGCACGTCGCTGGGTTTGCTGGCTGCGGTTCTGGGCGGTTGGGCTGATCAGGTTCTCAGCCGGGCAGTTGATCTGGTCATGTCGATCCCGACCCTGATCCTGGCACTGGTCATTCTGGCCATTGTCCCGGTGACAGTCCCGATCCTGATCCTGGTGATGGGTCTTCTGGACGCGACACGCCCGTATCGCCTGTCGCGGTCGGTTGCCGTCGACATCAACGTGATGGATTATGTCGAGGCCGCCAAGTTGCGCGGCGAAGGCCGTGCCTGGATCATCTTCCGTGAAATCCTGCCAAACGCCCTGTCACCGCTGGTGGCCGAGTTTGGGCTGCGGTTTATCTTTATGGTCCTCTTCATCTCGACCCTTTCGTTTCTGGGGCTGGGCGTTCAGCCACCGCTGGCCGACTGGGGCGGCATCGTGAAGGAAAACAAGGACGGCATCGTTTATGGCATCGGCGCAGCTTTGTACCCAGCTGTGGCCATCGCGACGCTGGCGATCTCGGTCAACCTTGTCGCTGACTGGGTCCTGAACAGAACCACATCGCTGAAAGGAGGCCGGGGATGAGTGATACCCTTCTCAAGGTCCGTGACCTCAAGATCGGTGCAACGGTCTATCCACCGGGTGAAAAACCCCATGACATCGAAATCGTGCACGGGGTCAGTTTTGACCTCGAACGCGGCAAGGTGCTGGGCCTGATCGGAGAATCCGGTGCCGGTAAGTCCACCATCGGCCTCGCTTCTATGGCCTATGGCCGGGGCGGTGTTGAAATTACCGGCGGCGAGGTTTGGGTAAACGGGCGCGATATCCTGAAATCGTCGCATGGCGATATCCGCAATCTGCGCGGGGGTGAGGTTGCGTATGTGTCGCAATCCGCAGCCGCGTCGTTCAACCCGGCAAAGAAGATCATGGATCAGGTTGTCGAAGCTGCGGTCGAGCACAAGAAATTTTCGCGAAAAGAGGCCGAAGGCCGCGCGCGGGAACTGTTCGCCAAACTAGGCCTACCCGACCCGGATAATATCGGCGAACGCTACCCACACCAGGTTTCAGGCGGACAGTTGCAGCGATGCATGACGGCGCTGGCGCTGTGCCCTGAACCCGATCTGGTGGTGTTCGATGAACCCACCACGGCACTGGATGTGACCACGCAAATCGACGTGCTGATGGCGATCAAAGAAGCCATTCGCGATACCGGTGTTGCTGCTCTCTACATCACGCACGACCTTGCGGTCGTGGCGCAAGTCAGCGACGAAATCATGGTTTTGCGGATGGGGAATACGGTTGAATACGGGTCAACCGATCAGATCATCAACAACCCGCAGGAAGAGTACACGCAGGCTCTGGTCTCGGTCCGTTCGATCGAGCACGAGGAAAAACAGCCCACAGCGGAACCGCTGCTGAGCGTTGACGGTATCACCGCGCGCTACAAGGGGTTGAATTTCGACGTGCTGCACAACGTCAATGTCGAGCTTCATCCGGGTCAGACGCTGGCGGTTGTGGGTGAATCCGGGTCGGGTAAATCGACACTTGCCCGAGTGATCACCGGCCTGCTGCCGCCGCGCGACGGCGAGATTACGTTTGCCGGACGCAAGCTTTCGCCTGACCTTGCCGGACGATCCCGCGAGGACCTGCGCGAGTTGCAGATGATCTATCAGATGGCTGACGTGGCAATGAACCCGCGCCAGACAGTGGGTACGATCATCGGACGCCCGCTGGAGTTCTACTTCAACATGCGCGGTGCCGAAAAGCGCAAACGGGTCGTCGAACTGCTGGACGAGATCGAGTTGGGCGAGAAGTTCATCGACCGTTATCCGGCCGAGTTGTCCGGTGGCCAAAAGCAACGCGTCTGCATCGCGCGGTCACTGGCAGCCAAGCCCAAGATGATCATCTGTGACGAAGTGACATCGGCGCTCGACCCGCTTGTAGCGGACGGTATCCTCAAACTGCTGCTGGATTTGCAGAAGATCGAGGATGTGGCCTATCTGTTCATCACCCACGATCTGGCGACGGTTCGGGCGATCAGCGACAGCATCGCGGTGATGTATCAGGGACGCGTGGCCCGTTACGGTCCAAAGAGTCAGGTGCTCAGCCCGCCATTCGACGACTATACAGACCTTCTGCTGAGCTCGGTGCCCGAGATGCATCTGGGCTGGCTGGAAGAGGTCGTTGCCCATCGCAAAATGGAAAGTGCGGGGAACTGATCTCTGCGCCTGTAACATCACTTTGAAGAAATGGATTCCCGGCGTTTTGCACCTTGGCTGACGTCGGGAATTTATTATTTGGGACGCGATTTGGCAGGCGCGTGGTTTCAACTCGCGTATCGTCCGCATGAAATACTCAGATCAAAGGGCCAAGCCATGGACCGTAAACTACTATTGATCATTCTGGACGGAGTACCATACCGGAATTTCCGCCGCCTGTTCGGCAACCTCGAAGGCTGGGTCGACAGCGGCGAAGCTCGGGTGTGGAAGCACCGCGCAGTGCTGCCTTCAACTTCGGCCAGTTGCTATGCATCGATCCATACGGGCGTAACGCCGCAAGAACACGGCTGCACCGGAAACGGCAACGTCTTTCGCCTGAGCCATAAGGATGTCTTTAGCCAGGTACGTGAGGCCGGCGGCGTGACTGGGGCTGTCACACACAGTTTTTGGTCGCAGTTCTTCAACCGTCACCCGTTCGACTATGTCCGCGACGTCGAATATGACGAGCCAGAGAGCCAGACCATCAATCACGGTCGCTTTCACAGCATGACCGGCTACGGCAAAGACAACCAGATGACCCCGTCCGACGTCGATCTATTTGCCACCTTGACCAATCTGTGTCTGCGCTTTGGGCTGGACTATGGCATCCTGCACACCTGTACACTGGACAGCATGGGGCACCGTTTCTATCACGACTGCGAAGAAATGGATCATGCCTGCTTTGTTGCAGACGAGATGCTGGCCCCGTTCATCCCTCGCTGGCGCCAATTGGGGTATGAGGTGATCGTCACCGCCGATCATGGCCAAGACGAGCGCGGACACCACGGAGGGCGCAGCCCCCTGCAACAGGAAACCGCGCTGTATTACTTCGGCGATGCCGACGGGCCTGACGTAGAAACCGTAATCGACCAGATCCAATTGGCCCCGACCATTCTGAGCCGATTGGGTGCGCCCCTCGCAGACACGATGAGGGCTAAGCCGTTCCTGATGTAACTGACTGACTTCAGTCGTAGGGCCAGATCTCTTGCCCCAGTGCTTCGATAGCGACCGAGATCCGTTCGAAGCTGTCTGCTGCGCGCTTTACCGAGGTTCGCGCACGTAGGTACCCATGAACAAGGCCAGGTTCGTTGATCCAATGGGCCTGACCACCAGCCGCGCTTATCCGCTCGCAATAGACCTTCCCGTCATCGCGGAGCGGGTCACAGTCAGCGGTAATCACAACAGTTGGCGGCAGTTTCGAAAAATCATTGTCCTGTAGCGGCGCATAAGTCGGATCGCCTTGCGGCTGGGCGCCTGTGTATCGGACGGTTTCATAGAATTTGATGTCGTCCAGTGTCAGTAAAGGAGCATGGGCGTGCTCAAGATATGAGCCGCGCGATTGATCTCCGCCAAGGCCGGGGTAGATCAGGACTTGCCCCAGAATTTTGTCCAGCCGCCCGCGCGCATGGTGGGCAATAGCTGCTGACAAATTTCCTCCCGCGCTGTCCCCGGCCAGAACCAGCGGGTCGCCATACTCGACCGCCGCCCATTTCACAGCTGTCCAGCAATCCTGGAACTGCGCTGGATGCACATGTTCAGGACACAGCCTGTAGTCGACTGAAACGACGCGGTATCCCGTCTGCGCACAAAACTCGGCACAGACATCATCGTGGCTGTCCAACCCGCCAACGACAAAGCCACCACCATGAAAATACACAACAGTTCGGGTCGGATGCCCGGCGGTATAATGGCGGACCGGCACGCCATCGGCGTACAGGTCCTGGGTTTCGACACCGGCAGGGCGCGGTTGGCGAAACTGCTTGCACATCGTGTCATAGACCCGACGCTGGTCCTCGATGGACAAATCGACCGCATCATCCGGATAGCTTTCGGCCGTGCGGCGTATGAACGCCCAGGTTTCTTCGTCGATCAGGCGTTCATAGTCCATTGTTCCTCCGGCTTATTTGGACCACTCCCAGGGCCGGGTATATGCGCCCAGCACTTTCGAGACATCGTCTTCCGAAGATCCGTTCGCGTCAAGCTGCGCGACAAGGCCACGCTTTTTATCGTCGATCACCAGAACAACCCGCGCAGCAAGACCCGCAGCGTCAAGAGCACCGTTGTAGATGCGGGTGAT
Source organism: Ruegeria sp. AG7 (assembly GCF_056541545.1). Taxonomy (NCBI): domain Bacteria; kingdom Pseudomonadati; phylum Pseudomonadota; class Alphaproteobacteria; order Rhodobacterales; family Roseobacteraceae; genus Ruegeria; species Ruegeria sp. AG7. The sequence goes on along the minus strand of NZ_JBQFYP010000004.1, from coordinate 29,447 downwards.
GGCGTGTTTGCGCAGGTCCGGCTTGAAAACCTTGCCGACGGCAGTTTTCGGCAACTCGTCAAGAATGGTTATATGCTTGGGTTGTGCGGCTCGCTCATGCACGTGAACTTTGCAATATTCCAGCAGCTCATTTTCAGTGACCGACGCCCCATCAACCAATTCGACAAAGGCGCAGGGCACTTCGCCCGAATGCGCGTCCGGCTGACCGATCGCTCCTGCGAAGGCAACTGCATTGTGACCCAGCAGCGCCTCTTCGATTTCGGCAGGATCGATATTGTGACCACCGCGAATGATCAGGTCCTTGGCGCGACCGGTGATCCAAAGGTAGCCGTCTTCGTCAAACCGCCCCAGGTCGCCTGTACGCAGGTATTTGTCAAAGTGATAAAGACCAATGTTCTTTTCGGCCTCTGTATACGTGTTGCCTGCATACACACCGGGATTCGAGATGCAGATCTCACCAATCTGATCAGTGCCGCACTCTGTCGGCCCATCCGGCCCGTCCAGCAGGATTTTGACATCCGTATAGGGGAACGGAATACCGATCGAACCGATCTTTTTCTCGCCATCCACAGGGTTGCACGAGACCAGACAGGTGGCCTCGGTCAGGCCGTAGCCTTCGACGATGGTGACGCCCGTCGCCTCTTCAAAGCGGCGGAACAACTCCACCGGCAGTGGCGCCGAACCCGAAAAGGCGGTTTTCACACTTGAGATATCTGCGTCCACCGGGCGTTGCATCTTGGCTGATATGGCGGTTGGAACAGTGATGATAAAGCTCACTTTCCAGCGCTCGATCAGCTTCCAGAAATTGTCGAACACACCGTCACCGCGATAACCTGCAGGTGTCGGGAAAATCACATGTGCACCCGACGACACGGCTGCCATCACGATAACATGCACGGCAAAGACGTGGAACATCGGCAGCGGGCACATGATGACGTCATTCTCATCAAACAACAGCGTGTTGCCCAGCCAGCCATTGTAGATCAGACCCGAGTATTTATGCTGCGCCACCTTGGGCATCCCGGTGGTCCCACCGGTGTGGAAATAACAAGCAACGCGATCTTCATTGCTGTCCTCGAATGTCAGCGTCGTCGGTTGCTTGGCAAGTTCCTTGTTGAAGTTCTTGTAATCCGCGTGCGCCAGCTTTTCCTTTTCGCCCATCTTGGGGCGCAGGAAGGGAACCAGCCACGACTTGGGCGGCGTCAGGTACCGGTTCAGGTCGATTTCCAGAATGGTGTTGACCTTGGGCGCGTGGCGCACCGCCTCTTCTACCTTTTGGGCAACATCTGTTTTCGGGAAAGACTTTAGTGTAACAACCACTTTGGCGCCTGTCTCGCGCAGGATCGCCGCAATCTGCTCGGGCTCCAGCAACGGATTGATCGGGTTCACGATTCCCGCAACTGCACCGCCCATCATTGTAATCAGTGTTTCGTTACAGTTTGGCAGTACATAGGCCACCACGTCATTTTCACCGACACCCAGCGAGCGGAACAGGTTTGCCGCCTGATTGACCTTGCCCAGAAGTTCCGACCAAGTCAGGGTCTCAGCCTTGTCCGTGGGCCCGGACAGTAGCTGAAAACTGATGGCGTTGTGGTTGGGAAATCTCTCTGCCGTGCGCGACAGGAGCTGATGGAAGGTGACAGGCAAATCCCGATCCTCCCACGACATTTCCTGTTCCATGCGCGTTTTGTCTTCCAATCCCACAAAGGCCATGTGGTTCCTCCCGTTTTTCTCCCGTGTTTTTGCACGAGCTTGTTGTTCGCATCCAAGATGGAAGCAAAACAAACCTCGCGCAAGCGAGGCCTTAGCTTTGAAAGAGAGTAAACTGTAGAATGACGCTACGGCGAATTCACAAATGCCCGAGCGTCACTCCTATTCTGCTGCTACGCCATCGGTGAACTGCAACCGTGCGAGGCGCGCATATAGCCCATCCTGGGACACCAGATCATCATGGCTGCCCTGCGCCACGATACGGCCCTCTTCCAGAACGACAATGCGGTCGGCTTTCTTTACGGTGGCCAATCTGTGCGCAACAATCAGGGTCGTGCGGCCGGCACGCATCTGATCCACTGCGCCCTGCACTGCACGTTCACTTTCCGCATCAAGGGCCGAGGTCGCCTCGTCCAGCAGCAGCACAGGTGCGTCGCGCAATATTGCGCGGGCGATTGCGATACGCTGCTTTTGCCCACCCGACAGCATGACACCGCGTTCGCCGACAAAACTGTCATACCCATCGGGCAATGCGGCAATGAAATCATGTGCGATGGCGGCACGGGCTGCGGCTTCTACTTCGGCATCCGTTGCGTCCAGACGACCGAAACGAATGTTTTCGCGGGCTGAGGCGGCAAAGATCACTGGATCCTGCGGCACCAATGACATGTACTTTCGGAAATCTGTGCGATCCAGTTCCCGCAGATCATGGCAATCCAACATCACCCGGCCCGAATTTGGGTCATAGAACCGTTGAATCAATTGAATGATCGTTGTCTTACCCGCCCCTGACGGTCCGACAAAGGCAACGGTCTCGCCCGGGTTTACCTGAAGCGACAAGTGATCCAGCGCGATTGTATCGGGGCGCGCTGGATAGCGAAAACTTACATCTTCGAACCGAATCTCCCCTCGGACGTCCTTTGGCAAAGGAGCGGGTTTGGCCGGGTCCGAAACCGAATCTTCGGCATTCAGCAACTCGACAAGTCGCTCGGTGGCTCCGGCGGCGCGCTGAAGCTCGCTCCAAATCTCGGACAGGGCCGCGACTGAACCCGCCATGATGATCGAGTAGATCACGAATTGAATCAGAACGCCCTCGGTCATCACACCGTTGCGTACGTCATTTGCACCCATCCACAGAACGCCAACGATGCCTGAAAATACCAGAAATATCACAATCACCGTTAGCACCGCGCGCGTCTGAATCCGACGCAGTGAAACGGTATAGGACATCTCGGTCATCTCATCAAATTGCTGCCGGCTGGCCTGTTCGTGGGTAAATGCCTGCACGGTCTGTACCGCCCCCAATGCCTCGCCCGCGTTTCCGGATGACGCAGCGATCCAATCCTGGTTTTCACGGCTGATCACGCGCAAACGCCGACCCAGAATCAATATCGGCACCACCACCACGGGGATAAGCAGCAAGACAAGCCCGGTCAGCTTGGCCGAGGTCAACAGCATCAGAACCAGCCCGCCGATAAACATCAGCATATTGCGCAGCGCGATGGAAACGGATGAGCCAAGAACCGATTGGATGAGTGTCGTGTCGGTGGTGATCCTGCTCAACACTTCACCGGTCATGATGCGTTCGTAGAATTCGGGGCTCATGCCGATCACACGATCAAATACAGCCTTGCGGATGTCAGCAACCACACGTTCCCCCAACCGTGTGACCAACGCATATCTGATACCGGTTCCCGCAGCCAGAACAGCGGCAATGCCCAACGCTGCCAAAAAGTACCAGTCCAGCAATTCACCGTCCTGAATGCGGAAATTGTCGACGACGCGCCGCACGGCCAATGGCAGGGTCAGCGTCATGCTGGCCGTCAGGATCAGCGCCATTGTCGCCCCGATCATCAATAGCCTGTAAGGCTTCATGAAGGGCCAAAGCGACCCCAGCACCCCGATTTTCCTTGAGCGGGCCCGCTCTTCGCTAGCGCCAGGAGCCGCTGATTGTGCTGGTTTATTGGCGGTCTGTCTTGCCATGTCCGGCCCTTGTGAATTGAACGCTACAAAGTGAACGCTTTCTTGGCCCCAGCCGCCGTTCTGGTCAAGCATTCCTGCCAAAAACAGACAGCCATAAGGGCCATTTGACGCAGAAATTAGTGGGGATTGGAGCGGGTAGACGGAATCGAACCGACATAGCCTGCTTGGAAGGCAGGGGCTTTACCATTAAGCTATACCCGCAAATGGTTTGCGCTGGTTAAGTCATGCGCCGGGGCGCGTCAAGCGGGAAGTGTGAAAATTTGCACGACCAAAACCGTGATATTTCCCGGTGGAAGTACGGCCTTCAATCGTGACTGCGGAATATCCGCGTCGAGGAGAAAAACCGCTCAAGTTCCTCGATGCGCTCCTTGCTTTCTTCCCACCGTGCCTCTTGCACTTCAGCGATCAGGGTCTCCGATATCAGCTGCAATGCTATTGTTGAATCCCAGCTAGATGGCGCCTCGACCAGTGCGTGAAAGGTGTAATTGGCGGTCTTGCCTATCGGTGATCCCCATTGGTCGGTGAACAGGATAACCGTCACGCCGCGGCTTGATGCGACCTGCGCCAATTTCTCGAGATAGGCCTCGTATCGGCGGATATCAAAAATCACCAGAACCGAGGTTTCATCCATATCAAGCAGGTACTGCGGCCAAACGTTTGCCGAATTGCCCAGCATCGTCACATTGGGTCGAATAATCTGCATGTGATTGAACAGATAGTCCGCATTTGAACGCGTGATACGCCCGCCCACGACGTAAAGATGGCGATCCGTATTTGCCAGAAGCTGGGCAACGGTGTCGAACATCTCTTTGTCCAGACGTTCCAGCGTGTGGCGCATATTTGTCCAAACAGCCTGCGCAAACCGCGTTGTGGGATGCTCCGCCGCGTCATCCACAACCCAGGCATCCCGTTTCGAGATCGGCTTTTTGATCTGTGCCGCCACCTCTTCTCGCAGGGCGTCCTGCAGGGCGGGAAAACCGTCGAAACCCAGCTTGCGTGCCATACGTATGACCGTCGGGGTCGAGACCTGCGCAGCAGCTGCCAGCTTGGTGATCGATTGCAAGCCGGTCATTGGATAATCCTGCAAAAGTACCGAGGCCAGCTGCCGTTCTGACCGTGTCAGATCGTCAAGCTCTTCCTGTATCCGCTGTTTGACAAGTTTCGCAACGGTGGCCATCGGCACCTTCATTTCTCAAATTTTTTACAGGATATGATTGTTTGTAATTTTGTCTACAGTAATTTTCTTGACAGGTCTGAGGTTGCTGTAACAAATGCTTCTTATGCACCACGATTCCGAGACACCAATGCTACTTCCAACCGAAGCTCCGGCAGCCCGCGCGCAGAATGCCAACGGCCGGGCGCAGTGCGTTTTGGTATGCGAACATGCTAGCCGATTCATCCCAGCGTCATTGAACGGATTGGGCCTGACTGAGGACGCAGCATTGTCTCATGCAGCATGGGATATTGGCGCATTGGCGCTTTCGGTCGAATTGATGAAGGCTTTGGACGCGCCGCTGGTTCATTCCTGCATCAGCCGACTTGTTTACGACTGCAACCGCTCGCCTGAACGTGCAGATGCTATGCCGCAGGTAAGCGAAGTGTTTTCCATTCCCGGCAATGAGAACCTGACAGACACCCAACGCGCCCAAAGAATCCACGAGGTTTATGAGCCGTTCAAACAGCTTTTGTCGTCCACTCTGGACGCGCAGGACCGGCCGCCTGTCGTTGTCACGATGCACAGTTTCACGCCCGTCTACAACGGAAAGACACGATCAGTCGAACTGGGCATTCTTCATGACGAAGATGACAGGGCGGCCCAACTTATGCTGCGCTGTGCCAAGGGCTCGGGTCTGAATGCCGCGTTGAACGAACCTTACTCTGCCACGGATGGCGTCACGCACACGTTGCAGGAACATGCGATCAGTCGGGGGCTTCCGAATGTCATGGTCGAGGTTCGAAACGATCTTATCGACACACCAACGGGAGTAGACCGCATCGCCGGGATTCTGACGCCGATCCTGCAAACGGTAATTGATGCGTATTCGCACACAGAGGCGAAACAATGAGAGTTGAGGTATCGAGATGAAGTTCTTGCGGGGCTACGTGGCGGTCATTGATCGAACGAACCGCTGGATCGGACGCGTCGTCATGTACGGCATTTTCGTCATGATGGGTATTCTGTTCTGGTCTTCGGTCTCGAAAACCTTTTTCGTACCGTCGCTCTGGACACTCGAGATGGCTCAGTTCGCCATGGTGGCCTACTATATGCTTGGTGGCCCTTATTCGATCCAGATGGGGTCAAACGTGCGAATGGACCTGCTTTATGGCGAATGGTCTCATCGCCGCAAGGCCTGGACGGATGCCTTCACAGTCGTATTCCTGATCATTTATCTGCTCATCTTGCTGTGGGGTGGATGGGACAGCCTGATGTATTCTTTCCAATATGGCGGTGAGCGCAGCGCGACGATCTGGCGGCCCTACCTGTGGCCGGTCAAGCTGATCATGGTTATCGGTATCTTCCTGATGCTGCTGCAAGCCGTGTCCGAATTGTTCAAGGATATCTTGCGCCTGTGCGGCGACGATATCCCGCGTGAGGTAATCTGATGTCATACGAGATGATTGCCTTGCTGATGTTCGCATCAATGATGCTAATGATGCTGACCGGCCAGCGCGTCTTTGGTGCAATCGGCTGTGTCGCTGTGGTTTCAGCCTTGTTCCTTTGGGGGGATAGGGGCGGTTACGATCTGGGTTTTGCCGCTGCGATCAAGGTCATGAAGTGGTACCCGCTGCTGACACTGCCCATGTTCATTTTCATGGGGTACATCCTTTCCGAAAGCCGGATCGCAGATGATCTTTACAAGATGTTCCATGTCTGGATGGGCGGCCTGTCCGGTGGTCTGGCTGTTGGAACCATCGGGCTGATGGTTCTGATCTCGGCAATGAACGGGTTGTCCGTTGCAGGTATGGCGATTGGTGCCACGATTGCCTTGCCGGAATTGCTGCGCCGGAACTATGACAAGCGCATGGTGACCGGCGTCATTCAGGCCGGATCATCCCTTGGGATTCTGGTGCCACCATCCGTTGTTCTGGTTCTTTATGCCATGATCGCGCGGCAACCCGTTGGCCAGCTATGGCTCGCCGGAGTGATACCCGGGCTAATGATGGCTACCATGTTCATAATCTACATTGTCATCCGCTGCCGCATCAATCCGTCGCTCGGCCCGGTCCTGCCCGCGGAAGACCGCGACATTCCGTTGCGAGAAAAGCTGCTGCTGTTGCAAGCCGGGTTGTTACCCTTGGGCATATTTATGGTGATGATGGTCCCTTTTGTTAACGGTTGGACATCATTGGTGGAATCCTCTGCCATCGGAGCCACCACGGCCATGCTGGCCGCCTTTCTGAAAGGACGGCTGACACGCACGGTTTTCGAGAATTCAATTCGGCACACATTGGGCATCTCGTGCATGTTCATGTGGATCATTCTGGCGGCTCTGGCTTTTGGCGCTGTCTTCGACGGGTTGGGTGCGGTCAAGGCAATCGAAAGCCTGTTCACCGAAAAACTGGGTCTTTCCCCGTGGATGATCCTGGTTCTCATGCAGCTCAGCTTTATCCTGATGGGCACGTTTCTGGACGATACGGCCATGCTGGTTATCGTCGCGCCGCTTTACGTTCCGCTGGTGGGTGCGCTTGGCTTTGATCTTATCTGGTACGGCGTACTTTATACGATCACCACGCAGATCGCTTATATGACGCCGCCATTCGGCTATAACCTGTTCCTGATGCGCGCGATGGCCCCCCCGGAAATATCGCTGCGCGATATCTACAGTTCGATCGTTCCATTTGTTCTGGTGATGGTCTGCGCCTTGGCCATAATCATCATCTTTCCTGAAATCGCGCTTTGGCTGCCGAATTATGTCTATGGAAATTAAGTCACAAGACCCCGGCAAGGGGCGAAGTTCAGCAAGACTAAACAGAGGAGAAAAGACAATGACTACAAGACGCAGATTTCTAAGCTCCGCCGGTCTGGCGGGGGCCGCCACACTGGCCTCTCCTGCGATCGTCAAAGCGCAATCCGCCATCAAGTGGCGGTTCCAGACCTATGCCGGTGGCGCATTGGGCGAGCATGTGACCAAGCCAGCCATCGATTACATCAACGCCAATGCCAATGGCGAGCTTGAGATCGAACTGTTCTATGCGGACCAGATCGTTCCGACAGGTGAACTGTTCCAGGCTCTGCAACGCGGCACGATTGACGGTGTGCATTCGGACGACGATTCCATGGCATCGCCTACTCCGCTGCGTCAATTCGGTGGCTATTTCCCCTTCGCGACCAAGCATATTCTGGATGTTCCGGTGCTGTTCAACCAGTACGGTCTGGCTGATATCTGGCGCTCGGAATATGAGAAGGTTGGTGTGACGTGGCTGTCGGCAGCGGGTCAGGACCCCTGCAACTTCAACACCAAAAAGGAAATCAAAAGCCTTGGCGACCTGGATGGGCTGAAGCTCTATACCTTCCCGACGGCCGGGCGTTTTCTTGCCAAGTTTGGCGTTGTACCGGTCAATATCCCCTACGAAGACGCGGAAGTGGCGGTGCAAACCGGTGAGTTGGACGGAATGGCCTGGTCGGGCATCACTGAAGACTACACCGTTGGCTGGGCCAATGTGACCGACTACTTCCTGACCAACAACATCTCGGGCGCGTGGATTGGGTCCTGGTTTGCAAACCAGGAACGCTGGGCCGAGCTGCCCGACCACCTGAAATCGGTTGTGATGGCGGGCGTCGAAGCAGGCCACACCTATCGTAACCAGTGGTACTGGGGCGGTGAAGCGGCCTTGCGCGCAAAAGGTGACAAGCTACAGCTGCGTCAGGTTCCGGCAGCGGAATGGAAAGAAGTGGAAAATGCCGCTATCGAATTCTGGGACGAGGTCGCACAGGAAGGCGAAATTCACCAGAAGATCGTTGGTATCTTCCGTGAGTATAACTCGGTCATTAACCAGGCCGGTGCCCCTTACACCTTCGATTGATATCAAAACAGGGGCGCTGTCATTCGGCGCCCCTACTCAACGCATGAGGTTTGTTTCATGACCGCAACTCTGACTTTCGAAACCCTGAAATCGCTTGTCGCAGACGGCGCGATCGACACAGTATTGGTTTGCATGGTTGACATGCAGGGTCGTTTGATGGGCAAGCGTTTTCATGCAGGTCATTTTGTGGCTGGCGCGTGGGAAGAGACACATTGCTGTAACTACTTGCTGGCCACGGACCTCGAGATGGCGACGCCGGATGGGTATGCCTCGACCAGCTGGGAGCGGGGTTATGGCGACTATGTGATGAAGCCAGACCTTAGCACATTGCGCCCGGTGCCCTGGCTGGAAGGCACCGCGATGGTCATGTGCGATATGCTGGATCACCACAACCATGAGGAAGTGCCACATGCGCCGCGTTCGATCCTGAAGAAACAGGTGAACCGCCTGAAGGCGATGGGGTATGAGGCGATGTGCGCCACCGAACTGGAATTCTTCCTGTTCGCGAAAAGTTTTGATGCAATCCGAAAGGAAGGGTTCCGCGATCTGGAGCCGATCTCGGGCTATAACGAAGATTATCACATTCTTCAGACCACCAAGGAAGAGCATGTGATGCGCCCGATCCGCAACCACCTGTGGGATGCGGGCATCCCGGTCGAGAACACCAAAGGTGAGGCCGAGGCCGGGCAGGAAGAACTGAACATCAAATACGCACCAGCGATGGACACGGCAGAGTATCACTCGATCGCCAAGAACGCGGTGAAAGAAATCGCCTGGCAGCAGGGTCATGCGGCGACCTTCCTGCCGAAATGGCATCATGAAAGGGTTGGTAGCTCGTCTCATGTGCATCAGTCGCTATGGGCGGATGGCAAACCTGCCTTCTATGATGCCGGGGATGAGCTGGGCATGTCGGCGCTGATGAAAAGCTATATGGCCGGTCTGCTGAAATACGCCGCTGATTACACGTATTTCATGGCACCGTACATCAACAGCTACAAGCGGTTCATGAAGGGCACCTTTGCACCGACACGGATCATTTGGTCTGTAGACAACCGTACGGCCGGGTACCGCCTGTGCGGGGATGGCACCAAGGCGATACGGGTCGAGTGCCGTATTCCCGGGTCGGACATGAACCCCTATCTGGCGATTGCAGGGATGCTGGCGGCCGGGATCGCAGGGATCGAAGAAGGGCTGGAGTTGCAGCCGCCGACCAAGGGCGATGTCTATCAGGGCGAGACGGGAAAGATCCCGGGTACATTGAAGGATGCACGCAACGCTTTGCACGGATCACAGATGCTGCGCGCGGCGATGGGCGATGAGGTTGTCGATCACTATACCCGTGCGGCTGAGGTCGAAATCGAGGAATTCGAGCGCGTGGTAACCGATTGGGAAGTGGCCCGCGGGTTTGAGCGGGCTTGAGAGGGAGGAAGCGAGGGGCCAGCCCCTCGCGCACCCCGGGATATTTATGGCCAGATGAAGCAGGGATCCTGCTCTCTTTAGAGATGGAGTAACTATGGGGCAGATGTTGCAATGTGTCTCGCCGATCGATGGATCGGTTTATGCGGAACGCGAGGTGCTGTCGCGGGAGGCTGCGTTTGAGGTCGCGGCGCGGGCGCGGGCGGCGCAGGGAGCCTGGGCAGCGCGACCGTTGCAGGAGCGGATTGATCTGGTGATGGCGGGCGTCGCGGCTGTCGGCGCGATGAATGATGAGATCGTTCCGGAACTGGCGCATATGATGGGTCGCCCGGTGCGCTATGGCGGCGAGTTTGGTGGCTTCAACGAACGTGCCAACCATATGGCAAAGATCGCCGAGACGTCACTGGCCGATATTGCCGTGGGTGAAGATGAAACCTTCAAACGCTATATCAAGCGTATTCCGCATGGGGTGGTCTTTGTGGTTGCCCCCTGGAACTATCCTTACATGACGGCGATCAACACGGTGGCGCCCGCGCTGATCGCGGGCAACACGGTTGTTCTGAAGCACGCAACCCAGACTTTGTTGGTTGGTGAGCGGATGGCGCAGGCGTTCCATTCGGCGGGGGTGCCCGAAGACGTGTTCCAGAATGTGTTCCTCAGCCACGACGTGACCAATGACCTCATCGCGGGTAACGCGTTCGACTTTGTGAACTTCACCGGTTCGGTCGGTGGCGGTCAGGCCATGGAGCGTGCGGCGGCGGGGACTTTTACGGGCGTGGGCACTGAACTGGGCGGCAAGGATCCGGGTTATGTCATGGACGACGCCGATCTGGACGCGGCGGTCGATACGTTGATCGACGGCGCGATGTTCAATTCGGGCCAGTGTTGCTGTGGGATCGAGCGGATTTACGTTCACGAAAGCCTGTATGATGACTTTGTCGCCAAGGCCGTTGAGATCGTGAAAGGCTACAAACTGGGCAATCCGCTGGACGCCGAAACAACCATTGGTCCGATGGCCAATGTGCGTTTCGCTGACGAGGTGCGCGCGCAGATTGCCGAAGCGGTTGAGGCCGGCGCGATCGCGCATATCGACCCCTTCCCCGAGGACGACGGCGGCGCATATCTCACGCCACAGATCCTGACCAACGTCACACATGACATGCGGGTGATGCGGGACGAAAGCTTTGGCCCGGTTGTGGGCATCATGAAAGTGTCCTCGGATGCCGAGGCCATCGCGCTGATGAACGACAGCGAGTTTGGTCTGACAGCCAGCCTTTGGACCCGCGATGTGGACCGCGCGGCGCGTGTGGGCGACCAGATCGAGACCGGCACCGTCTTCATGAACCGGGCCGACTATCTGGACCCTGGCCTGTGCTGGACCGGTTGCAAGAATACCGGGCGCGGCGGTGGTCTTTCGGTCATCGGCTATCACAATCTCACCCGTCCAAAATCATACCACCTGAAGAAGGTCACGGGCTAAGGACGACGGCCTGCTCGGGTCTGACCCCCTCGCCCGAGCAGGTCTCAAATCACAAAGGAAACCTGACATGTCACTTGTTGGAAACTGGTCCTATCCGACCGCAATCAAATTTGGTGCCGGGCGCATCAAGGAACTGCCCGCAGCCTGTGCCACAGCCGGGATGAAGAAACCCCTGTTGGTCACGGACAAGGGGTTGGCCGATCTGCCAATCACTGCGGCGACGCTGGATATCATGGAGGCGGCTGGTCTGGGCCGCGGTATATTCAGTGACGTGGACCCAAACCCGAATGAGAAAAACCTCGACGCAGGCGTTGCGGCATACAAGGCCGGTGGGCACGATGGTGTGATTGCCTTTGGCGGCGGCTCGGGGCTGGATCTGGGCAAGATGGTCGCCTTCATGTGCGGCCAGACGCGGCCCGTGTGGGACTTTGAGGATATCGGCGACTGGTGGACCCGTGCCGACGCGGATGCGATCGCGCCGATCATTGCGGTTCCGACGACTGCGGGGACCGGTTCCGAGGTTGGCCGCGCCAGCGTCATCACAAATTCCGAGACCCATGCCAAGAAGATCATTTTCCACCCCAAGGTGCTGCCGACGGTGGTGATCTGCGATCCTGAACTGACGGTTGGGATGCCCAAATTTATCACCGCAGGCACCGGTCTGGACGCCTTCGCGCATTGTGTCGAAGCCTATTCGAGCCCGCATTATCACCCGATGAGCCAAGGCATCGCACTGGAAGGTATGCGTTTGGTGAAAGAATATCTTCCGCGCGCCTACGCAGATGGCAGCGACATTGAGGCCCGCGCCCAGATGATGAGCGCTGCTGCCATGGGCGCAACTGCCTTCCAAAAAGGTCTTGGTGCGATCCACGCCATGAGCCACCCGGTCGGCGCGCACTTCAACACCCATCACGGCACCACCAATGCGGTCTGCATGCCCGCCGTCCTGGATTTCAATGCTCCCGCCATCGCAGATCGTTTCCAGCAGGCTGCCGCCTATCTGGGTATCAACGGAGGGTTCGATGGCTTCCGCGCCTTTGTGCAGGAATTCAACGACAGCCTCGGCATCCCGCGAAAGCTGGCAGACATTGGCGTTACCGAGACATCAATCCCAACGCTCGTCGAAGGCGCAATCATCGACCCGTCATGTGGCGGGAACCCGATTGAGTTGACCAAAGAAAACCTGACACAGCTGTTCAAAGCAGCGCTTTAATAATACTAGCGCCCGGCGGGGAACCTGCCGGGCGCGTTAAGAACTGTTCTGCGGGAACCGGATCAATGCCCGGTCAGCACCAGCGTGTTGACGGGCATCAGGATCAGGCGCAAACGCAAACCTGCCGCATGGACCACGCCAATTGTGTCGACCACGTGCAGGAAAGCAGCTTTCCAAAAGCCCAAATCCTCGTGTTCCAGACGGTCATGGTTGTCGGTGTAGACATTGGCCAGACAGTTGCTGCCCGGAGGAAGGTCATCGGCCATACCTTTATACAGCGGCTCCATATAGACCAGAATCGAGCCGGGATTGGTGTTATTCTGCACATCCCGCAGTTCATCCGATGGACGGATCTGGCCGGACGGTATGACATCCTGCACCTCGACCACCACAGTGGGAATTACGGTGAATGGCTTGGTCATGCAGCCCAACTCACCGATCATACCTGGTTTGATCACCTGAGCAGACAGCTGGTTGAAAGCAGCCTGAAAACGGTCATGTCCGGTATGCGACGGAACGAGGATGCCCGCAGGACGCAACAACGGGCTCACGTAATCACCAACTTGCAGGCTAAACTGTTCGACCCGTCCGGTAACACCGGCGACAATCAGCGTTTTGTCCAACTCGGTCTGCGCGGCATCCAGCTGTGCAATGGCGCTGGCCAGTTGCGCGGGGATCAGCTCTTCGATCTGCTGTTCAACTGCCGCACGCCTGGATTCGGCCGCAACCACCTGCGCCTCACGCTCGGCAACAAGGTTTTCCAGCCGCTCGATCTCGGTCAGCCGGACAGCGCTTGAACCTTGGTCGCGCAGGGTCGTATTTCGTTCAAGATCGTCCAAGGACTGCGCCAAAGCCGCCTTGGCGCCGGCAATACCGGCATCAGCCTCGGCCAGATCAGTTTCAGCCACTTTCAGCGAGGCCTGAACCTGTGCGATCTGTGCATTTGCTGCCTGAACCTGTGCTGTCTGGCTGAAATCTTCGATCCTGAAAATCGGCTGGCCAGCAGTTACCAGTTCATTGTTCTTAACGAAAATTTCCGAAACACGGCCACCTAGCTGCGGCAGGATCGTCACGGTTCGAAAATAGGACGCTGCGGTTTTGCTGGCTGGGTGAAAATAAAACAGCGTGGTGATTACCGTCAGCGCCAGAATGGCACAGGTCGTAAGACCCCAGCGCAATTCGTACCACATGGTGAAAAGGGTGATCTCGTGACCGATACGTTTGCCCTGAACAAACCGGCGGAACAGATAATCGGGCAGCACCGTGATCAGGGCGCAAAGCAGGGTCTCAATCATGTGTTTTGTTCCTGAACGTCCGTGGATTCTGAAACGCCAGGGGTTGGCGCAGGTGCCTCGGGCACCGGTTCCGGAGCAATCGCACGTCCAAGAGAACGAATGGCATCGGCAATGTTTTTAAGCGGGGTTGCAAAATCCGGAAACTGGAACCCTGCGACTAGTACAGCGGCAATCCAGAATATCCCGTTATGAGTAAACAGGGCCAGCAGCGCCAGAATGCCCACCAACTGAAATTGCGGATGGTTGTTCTCGTGCGCCATTTTTTCCGGAACCGAATGAAGCGTCAGGTACCCAACACCGATCAGCACCACGAGAATGACAAAGAAGACGACCATAGCCGAAAAAAGGTAATCGCTTCCGTCAGCTGCGACGACGTATCGGGGAATGTGCCCAGTGGCCATTGGATGAAGATCTGCTGCGGTCACCTTGCCCTCCTGTTCGTTTTGATACTTCTTTGACCGGGTTGAAGCCCAAATTCAAGGCTGCATATATTTTGGAGAATCTTCGGAATGCCAAATGCTTGACCCAAAAAGCTAAATGAAACCCAGAAAACTTGTGGCGAACCTGCTGCGGAAGGAACACAAATAATGATCGATTTCATCGTCATCGGGGGCGGAATTGCCGGGTTGAGCGCCGGAGCGCGCTTGTCGCAATATGGAACCGTGATGGTTTTAGAGGCCGAAGACGCCTTGGGGTATCACGCGTCGGGTCGCTCGGCAGCCCTGTTTGAAGAAAGCTATGGTCCGCCATCCGTGGTGGCGCTGAACAGGGCTGGAGCGGAATTCCTGCGCACGCAGGACGGTGGGTACCTGACCCCGCGCGGATTGATGCTGATCGGTTCATTTGACCAGAGCGAAGTTTTCGAAGCCGACCGCACAGACCTGAACATGGAAAGAATTTCGATGGATCAGGCGATTTCGAGCGTTCCGATCCTGAACCCGGCCAAGGTGGGTTTCGCGGCAATCAGTGAAGCCGCATTTGACATCGATACTGATCGTCTGTTGCAGGATTTCGCGCGGACCATTCGCAAGAACGGGGGAACCGTTGCAACCAAAAGCAAAGTAACCGGCATTCGAAAAGAGCGGCATTGGCTGGTCGAGGCCGGGCAGATCTTCGAAGCCCGCAACCTGGTGAATGCGGCCGGTGCATGGGTGGACGAAATCGCCATGCTTGCCGGGGTACCACCTATCGGCATCTCTCCTCGCCGCCGATCAATGGCGCGGCTGCCCGCCCCCGGAGGCCATGATGTATCCGGATGGCCCATGATGCTGGGCACAGGCGAAACATGGTACGCCAAACCGGACGCGGGCAAGCTGCTTGTTTCGCCTTGCGAAGCCGACACCGTACCACCTCAGGACGCCTATGCCGACGACATGGTGCTGGCCGAAGGCCTGGCGCGCTACGAAGAATTGATGACCGAGGCAGTAACACGGGTCGAAACGAACTGGGCAGGATTGCGCAGTTTCGCACCGGACGGAACCTTGGTGCTTGGGCCCGACCCGATTGACCCGTCGTTTATCTGGTCTGCGGGTCAAGGCGGGTATGGTTTCCAAACAGCACCAGCAGCTTCGCAGTTGTTGTGTGATCTTGTGATCGGAAACGCGCCGGTGCTGGATCCTGACAGTGTCAAATCGCTGACCCCAAACAGGTTGAACAGATGATCAAACGCTATCTACCGCCCTCTGCGAGTGTCGCCAACGTGGGGGAGGATGGTAAACTTGTTGCCCCGGCAGCAACTCGGAACTCCGATGCGCTTTGTGCGGTGCTACAAGACTGGGCACCGCGCCGCGGGCACGCACTGGAGATTGCAAGCGGAACCGGTCAGCATGTCTGTGCGTTTGCTGATTTGCTGCCCGATCTGACGTGGCATCCCACCGAACCTGACCCTGAACGCCGCAATAGCATCGACGCCTATGCCAGCGCCTTACCCAACGTGGAAAGCGCCGAACATCTGGACGCAACGAATTCGGGCTGGCATGCGCGCTTCCCATCGCAGGACCTGATCGTCTTGATCAACCTGATACATTTGATCAGTTGGCAGGATACCAGAACCATTTTCGCCGAAATCGCTCAGTCCCTGACTGAAAACGGGAGGTTCGTTTTGTACGGCCCATTCAAACGCTCGGGCCAATTGACAAGCGACGGGGACAAAAGGTTTCACGAGGCTCTGATCGGACAAGATCCCGACATTGGCTACAAGAACGACAAAGATATGCTTGGCCTGTTCCAGCAGGTAGGGTTGCGCGTGCTGAAAACCATCGACATGCCCGCAAATAACCTTGCATTTGTTTCCGAGCGCCCTGCCAACTGATCGAGATCAAGGTCAACTTACCACTGCCCGCACATATTCCCGTTATCTTATATGAAAAAGGCACTTAAAATGGCTTGGCAAGAAAAGCTCTCGGCAACACGTACAAGTTTGCGCAATCTCAACGGGGCCATTCCCGACACGTCGCGCGCATTCGGCGCGCTTGGGAAGGCTGTGAAGGAAGGCGGAACGCTCGACTATAAAACAAAGGAATTTATAGCGTTGGGCATGTCGGTGTCGCTCCGCTGCGAGCCCTGCATTACGCTGCACACCGACGCGTTGGTCAAAGCAGGCGCAACACGCGAGGAGGTGTCCGACGTTTTGGGTATGGCCATTCAGATGGGTGGTGGACCAGCCATGATGTATGCTGCCAAGGCGTTGGAATGTTTCGACGAACTATCCGCGTAACCAACAGAAAAGGCCCCGGAAATTCCGGGGCCTTAGATTGATCAACCGTCCTTGCGGATGGTTTCGTTTTTCGGATCATAGGGGCTGTCGCATGTCACGACAGCATCCCACAGCTTGTCCTGCATCTTGACCTTCAGCTTGGTGCCTTCGACTGCCAGATCAGGCTTCACATAGCCCATCCCGATCGACTTCTCGAACGCGATAGAATAGCCGCCCGAGGTCAGACGGCCTACACGCTCGCCTTCCGGCGTGTACAGCGCCTCGCGGCCCCACGGGTCGGCATCGGCCGGACCGTCGATCAGCAAGGTGCAGCACTTGGCGCGCACACCGGTCTCCTCCAGCTTGGCCTTGCCGTGGAAGTCCTTGGACAGGTCGACAAAGCGCGGCAGGTCGGCTTCCAACGGGGTCGCATCGCGGCCCAGTTCGGTGCCAAAGGCGCGGTAAGATTTCTCCTGACGCAGCCAGTTCTGGGCACGGGCACCGACCAGCTTCATACCGTGCTTCTCACCGGCCTTTTCCAGCAAATCGAACAGGTAGTTCTGCATCTCGATCGGATGGTGCAGTTCCCAGCCCAGCTCACCGGTATAGGCCACGCGGATCGCGTTGACCGGGCACATGCCCAGCTCGATCTGACGGGCCGACAGCCACGGGAAGCGTTTGTTGGACAGCGCGCTTTCCGGGTCGGCGTCCTTGATGACTTCTTTCAGAACATCACGCGACTTGGGTCCGGCGATAGCGAAGACGCCCCATTGCGTGGTCACGTCCTGGATTTCGATGTAACCGAACTCCTCCATCTTGTCCTCGGCTGCTTTACGCAGATAGTCGGCGTCGTACTCGGTCCATGCACCGGCAGAGACGATGTAGTAGTTGTTCTCGCCATTGCGGACGATGGTGTATTCGGTGCGGGTGGTCCCGTGCGAGGTCAGCGCGTAGGTCAGGTTGATACGGCCGACCTTGGGCAGCTTGTTGCAGGTGAACCAGTCCAGGAACTGAGTGGCACCGGGGCCTTTGACGACATGCTTGGTGAAGGCCGACGCGTCGATCAAGCCAACACCTTCGCGGATCGCTTTGGCTTCTTCGACGGCGTACTGCCACCAGCCGCCACGACGGAACGAGCGTGCTTTCTTGTCGAAATTCTCCGGTGCGTCCAGCGGACCGTAATAGTTCGGACGTTCCCAGCCATTGACCCAGCCGAACTGGGCACCGCGCGCTTTCTGACGGTCGTAGGCCGGAACGGTACGCAGCGGACGGCAGGCTTCACGCTCTTCATCCGGGTGGTGAAGGATATAGACGTGCTCATAGCACTCTTCATTCTTGCGCGCCGCGAACTCGGTGGTCATCCAGTTGCTGCTGTAACGCTTGGGGTCCAGCGAGGCCATGTCGATCTCGGCTTCGCCATCGACCATCATCTGTGCCAGATAATAACCGGTGCCGCCCGCAGCCGTGATGCCAAAGCTGAAACCCTCGGCCAGCCACATGTTACGCAAACCCGGAGCCGGACCAACCAGCGGATTACCGTCCGGTGTATAGCAGATCGGGCCGTTGAAGTCATCCTTCAGGCCGGATTCGGCACAGGACGGCACGCGCTCGGCCATTGCCATGTACTGCTCGGCGATCCGGTCCAGATCCAGCGGGAACAGGTCGGCGCGAAAGCTGTCCGGCACACCGAATTCGAACTGCGCGGGGGCGCCGTGTTCATAGATACCCAGAATCCAGCCACCGCGTTCTTCACGCGCATAGGATTCGTTGTCGGCATCGCGGACAACGGGGTGCTCGGGGTTGCCTGCTTCGCGCCATTTGACCAACTCGGGGTCTTTGTCCATGACGATAAAGGTATGTTCCACCGGGATGGCAGGCATCTTGATGCCCAGCATCTTGGCGGTGCGCTGCGCGTGGTTGCCCGACGCGGTCACAACATGTTCGGCGGTGATCACGACCTGCTCGTCGGAAGGCACCAGGTTGCCGCCCTTTTCAACCATCTTGGTGCAGGTCACTTCCCAGTGCGTGCCGTTCCAGTGGAACGCGTCAGCCTGCATCTTGCGCACGATCTCAACCCCGCGCTGGCGGGCCCCCTTGGCCATCGCCTGGGTCACATCGGCAGGGTTAATATAACCGTCCTCGGTGTGATAGATCGCGCCCTTCAGATCCGATGTCTCGATCAGCGGCCAGCGTTCCTTGATCTGGTCCGGGGTCAGCCATTCGTATTTCACATCACAGGTTTCGGCGGTCGAGGCATAGAGCATGTATTCGTCCATACGCTCTTGCGTCTGTGCCATGCGCAGGTTGCCCACAACCGCGAAGCCTGCATTCAGGCCGGTTTCTTCCTCAAGCGTCTTGTAGAAATCCACCGAATACTTGTGGATATGGGTCGTCGCATAGGACATGTTGAACAGCGGCAACAGGCCCGCGGCGTGCCAGGTGGATCCGGACGTCAGCTCGTCCCGTTCGATCAACATCACATCGTCCCAGCCCGCTTTGGCCAGGTGATAGGCAATCGAGGTCCCAACGGCGCCGCCGCCTACGACCAATGCTTTGACTTGGGTTTTCATAACCGGGCGTCTCCCCTTGAAATCAGTTGACACCATATGGCGTACTTAAGGGGGATAGCGCGACATTCATCCGACCAGTGATATGAAAAAAACGACCCGAATATCGAAAGCGGGTCGCATTTCATTCGCCGCACCGCTGCCCTCAACCACTGGAGCGGCAGCGTTTGCTTGTTCCGACCGAGACGCAGACCATTTTGCCAATTTCTTCCGAGGGATTCTTCACCGCCGGTTCCCGTGATGGCGAAGCCTGCGCCTCTGCCGCGAACCAGCCGTCAGAAAGACCGACACGCGAGGATACCGAGGCAAGATATTCCTTCATGCCCAGACCATTTTCCGATGCTTTTGCTTGCTGAACATAGTCCAACCCTGCAACGGCCAACCCGCAGATGGCTACAAACCCCGCCAGATATTTTGCGCGCATGTCGCCCATCCTCTATCCTCAACCCCGTGAAACCAGAACATGTGGACGTTTTGAGGGCGTAGATACGGACCAGAGGGCGAATACGGCTACGCGTCGTCCGACAAGATCTTGCCGGGATTCATGATGTTGTCTGGGTCCAGCGCGGCCTTGATCGCTGCCATGTACCGCGTGGCGGCGCCCAGTTCCCTGGTCAGATAAGGCCGCTTTCCCTGCCCGACGCCATGTTCACCGGTACATGTGCCTTCCATGGATATCGCCATGTCGTTCAGCCAGCCGACAAACCCCTCGGCCTTGGCAGTTTCTTCAACGTTTTCCATGTCGATCAGCAGCAGCGTATGGAAATTGCCGTCCCCCACATGGCCCACGATGGGCGCCAACAAGCCGAGGCCAGCAGCTTTTTTCTGCGTTTCGGTCACACACTCGGCCAAACGCGAGATCGGTACGCAGACATCGGTCGAGATGCCCCGCGCACCGGGGCGCAATTGCAGACACGCCCAATACATATCGTGCCGTGCCTGCCAAAGTTTGTTCCGTTCTTCGGTGGTCGAAGTTGCTGCAAAATCTGTGCCACCAAACTCTTTGGCGATCTGACCAAAGGTTTCAGCCTGCTCTACAGCACCGCTTTCCGAGCCGTGAAATTCCAGCAACAACAAAGGTGTATCCGGCAGACTCAGCCCGGAATAGGCGTTGGCGGCCTGAACCGACAACTCGTCCAGCAACTCGATCCGGGCAACCGGGATGCCGTACTGAATCGTCATCATCACCGCACGGCACGCGGCATCGACGGTCGGAAAGGAACACCGGGCCGAACTGATCGCTTCGGGGATACCCTGCAACCGCAATGTCAGCTCGGTGATGATTCCCAACGTGCCTTCGGCCCCGATCAGAAGACGGGCCAGATCATAGCCGGCTGAAGATTTCTTGGCCCGGTGCCCGGTACGAATGATCTGACCGTCTGGCATTACGGCTTCAAGGCTGAGAACGTTGTCTTTCATCGTCCCATAGCGCACTGCATTGGTGCCCGACGCGCGGGTAGCGGCCATCCCACCCAGCGACGCATTCGCCCCGGGATCAATCGGAAAGAACAGGCCCAGATCGCGCAAGTGTTTATTCAACGCTTCGCGCGTGACACCGGGCTGCACGACACAATCCAGATCCTCGGCATGAACTGCAAGCACACTGTCCATTTGCGTCAGATCGACCGAGATGCCCCCCGCCGGCGCATTTACATGCCCTTCCAGCGATGTTCCTGTTCCGAACGGGATCACTGGCACCCGATGCGCTGCGCAGGTTTTGACGATGTCCGAAACATCCTGCGTGGAATGCGGGAAAACCACGGCATCGGGGCTTTGGTTTTCGATCCAGGTCGTGGTGTGCCCATGTTGTTCACGGACAGCGGCACCCGTTTGCAACCTGTCGCCAAAGCGCTGCTTGAGAATGCCTATTACGGTTTCAATACCAGCTTCATTCCTTGGTAATGCGGTTGCCTGCACCATTGTCATCCTCCCCAGCCCCAAAAACGTTTTGGGCCTTTCAGCCTATGACTAAAAGGCCCGTTAAAAGCAGGCAATCCCCACTAATACCGAGGGTCTATTCGCCCAGCGCAATCCCTTCGCGGCGCGGGTCGGCACCACCGCTCAGCCTGTCACCGATTTCGATGGCGTGCAGCCCCGAAGTCAGGTCGCGTGCGTTGACTTCGAAACCCAGCTGAGCAAGCGCGTCTGTAAAACCTTCTGCCGAAGTCGCAGCCTCGACATCATATGTTCCGAACCGGTTGACCAGATGAGGCAGGGAAACCGCTTGCTGCACATCCATTCCCCAATCGGCCCAGGCGATGATGGACTTGGCGACATAGCCGATAATCCGGCTGCCGCCCGGAGACCCGATAGCCAGAACCGGCTCACCATCCCGCAACACGATGGTCGGGCTCATGGATGAGCGCGGACGCTTGCCGGGCTCCAGCCGGTTGGCAATCGGCACACCGTCGCTGTGTGTCTTGAACGAGAAATCAGTAAGCTCGTTGTTCAGCAGGAACCCGTTTGTCATCAGGCGCGACCCAAAACCATTCTCGATCGTCGTCGTCATCGACAACATATTGCCATAGCTGTCCACGATCGAGATATGCGAGGTTGACGGCAGTTCCAGCGACACGTCGTCTGCCCAAATCAAAGCATGGTCAAATTCCGGTTTACCCGGTGCGACTTCGGACAAGGCCACTTCGCTTTCCAGCAACGCCGCCCGCTGGGACAAGTAACCCGGATCAACCAGCCCCTTGGTGGGCATGGGTATGAAATCGCTATCTGCCATGTACCGCCCACGATCCGCAAAGGCGAGGCGCGAAGCATCGCCGATCAGGCGCCATGCCTCGGCACTTTCGGCGCCCATTGCTGCAAGGTCATAGCTGTTCAACATCCCCAGAATCTGCCCGACGGTCAGGGCACCCGACGACGGCGGGCCCATGCCGCAAACCTCGTAGGCACGGTATTCGGCACAGACCGGTTCACGTTCGATCACCTGGTAGAGCGCCAGATCCACCCCCGCAAGAACGCCGGGATTTCCGGGGGCGTTTCGGACTGTTCGCACAATATCCGCAGCGATCTCACCTCCGTAAAACCCCGCAGCGCCCTCGCTGGCCAGCACGTGCAATGTTTCGGCATAATCCGGGTTCATCAAACGCTGTCCCTGCTGCAACGGCTGACCATCAGGCAGGAAGTATGCGGCTGTTTCGGGAAAGCGCGACAGGCGGTCAGCATCGTTTTCGACAAGGCTGGCCAGACGCGGGGACACCAGAAACCCTTCATCCGCCAGTCGGATGCCATCGGCAAACAACCCGGGCCAGGACGCGCGCCCCCATCTTCGGTGCGCCTCTTCCAGCAGTGCAGGCGTACCCGGTGTACCCACCGACAATCCGCCCACCACCGCATCGAAGAATTTCAGCGGCTCGCCGTTTTCGTCCTGAAAGAGCGTCGGGGTTGCGGCAAGCGGTGCTGTTTCGCGGCCGTCCAGCGTCGTCATTTGCCCGCTGGCCGCGTCGTACCAAACCAGAAACGCACCCCCGCCCAGACCAGAGGATTGCGGTTCGACCAGTCCCAGCACGACCTGCACGGCCACCATCGCATCCGCGGCAGACCCGCCCGCGCGCAGCACTTTGGTCCCGGCCTCCACCGCCAGCGGATTGGCCGCAGCTATCATCCAGTTTTCGGATGTGACCGGAACTCCCTCAAGCTTGGCTTCGAGGGCTGCAATAACCTCATCGGTCATCGCCTGAACCTGCCCTTCTGTCGCGCCCTCAGGGGCAACGGCGTCGGCTGTTTCCTGCGCGAACCCCGGTGTCGAAATAGTAAGTGCGGTAGTAAGCAGCAGTGCTGAAACATGTCTCATCTGTTCTAACCCTCCAATACAATCTTTATTTTCAATCCTGTAAGGATTTTTCCCCCTCTGCAACGAGCAGGCATGGCAGCGTGTTATCACAGCGAAGTTTCGCCATATCCGCTATGGTTCGGTTTCTTCGGCGCGACGATCCTGATCATAGCGGGTCATTCCGGTGAATTCGGGCAGCCACGCCTCGCGCCGGGTGGTCCAGCATTCATATGTCGGTGTGAAATGGTCAGGCGCATCAAGGCTCCCCAAATGCACTTCGACTTCGGTACCGCTTCGGGCAAATACTGGAGATCCGCAATCAGGGCAAAAGTACCGGTCGGAATAGCTTTTTGCCTTGCCGATTATCCTAACAGCAATTACCGGAAAAATGGCTGCCGCATAAAACAACGCGCCATGGTGTTTGCGGCAGTCCAGACAATGGCAAATCCCGACGCGAAGAGGACGGCCCGAAGCCTTGATGCGCAGATTTCCACAGCGGCATCCCCCTTCAAACAAATCCATCCATGATCCTTTCCGACGCGTCAGAGCATCGCAGGCACAACCTGATCCGGTGGGCGGTGGCCATCTTCGAAGGTTTTGATGTTGATGATGACCTTTTCACCCATCTCAACCCGGCCCTCCAACGTGGCCGACCCCATATGCGGCAGTAGAACCACGTTGGGCAATTGCCGCAAGCGCGGGTTCACACTGGTTCCCTGTTCGTAGACATCCAGCCCCGCGCCCGCAATTTCCCCCGTACGGATCATCCGGGTCAAAGCGTTCTCGTCAATAACCTCACCCCGCGAAGTATTTACGATCACTGCCGAGGGTTTCATTAGCTTCAGGCGGCGCGCGTTCATCAGGTGGAAGGTCGACGGCGTCGATGGACAGTTGATCGATATCACATCCATACGCGCCACCATCTGATCCAGACTTTCCCAATAGGTCGCCTCCAGTTCTTGCTCAATCTCTGGGCGCAATCGGCGGCGGTTGTGATAATGGATCTGCATACCAAACGCCTTGGCGCGGCGGGCCACGGCCTGTCCGATCCGGCCCATACCCAGAATTCCCAGTCGCCGCCCGCCAATGCGACCACCCAGAAACGCGGTGGGTGCCCACCCGGTCCAGTCGCCTTGCTGCATGACGCTCAACCCTTCGGGAATGCGCCGTGTCACAGCGAGAATCAGGGCCATGGTCATATCTGCCGTGTCGTCGGTCAGCACGCCGGGCGTGTTGGACACCAATATGCCGCGCTGCCGCGCCGTCGCCACATCGATATTGTCGACACCAGCCCCGTAATTGGCGATCAGCCGCAACTTTTCACCCGCCTGACCCAATAGCCCGCCATCAATGGTATCGGTCACCGTGGGCACCAGCACATCGGCATCCTGCACCGCTGCTACTAATTCCTCACGCGTCATTGGGGTGTCGTCGTCGCGCAGGCGCACGTCAAACAATTCGCTTAACCGGGTTTCTACTGCCTCAGGCAACCGTCGCGTAACAACAACACTTAAACGTTCTCTTGGCACCTCGGCTCTCCCACTGCTTTGCAAACGGACGCGCGCCATGGCATCGTGGCGCAGGATAAGGCGGGGCACAAGAACCCCAATGGCATTGAGTCGACCTTTTTTCAAAACCGGATCAACAGGCATAAGAGCGGGCAGTCAGTGAGTGGCATTCTACCTGTAAAACGCCGATCTCTGGCGGCAGTTTCCGTATTTCTGGTCATGTTCGGTGTCTGTGCCGCACATGCCGAGGTCAAACGCGGTTCGGTCACCAACCTACCCCTGCCCCGCTATGTTTCGATGAAGGCAGCCGAAGGCAACGTGCGACGCGGACCATCCCTAACCCACCGAATCGACTGGGTATTCAAACGGCGCGGCATGCCGCTGCAGGTCACCGCCGAATACGGAAACTGGCGCAAGGTTCAGGACCGCGACGGCGCGGGTGGCTGGGTTCACTATGCCTTGTTGTCTGGCGTTCGAACGGTGCTGATCGAATCCGAGATGCTGCCTGTTTATGCCCGCCCCGATCCAGCCTCGCCCGTGAACGCTCATTTCGAGACCGGAGTAGTGGCGCGCCTTGGAACCTGTTCGCAGGACTGGTGCCGGATCACCGCTGGCGGATACCGTGGCTGGACATTGAAATCGAACCTTTGGGGCGTCGATCCTTCCGAAATTCGGGAATAGGCGAAAGACGAATTCCGGTATCCGCGGTTGCGCATCGCCCTGAAAAAGCGCGACAAGGTGTTTGAGTTACCGGCCCAATCGCCGCTTAACTCGACCTAAATGGAGGACGCTATGCGCGCAGTCACTTATTCAGCCTTCGGAGACGCTGTCGATGTCTTGCGTATACAGGATATTCCCCTGATCCAGCCTGAACCAGGTGAAGTCACGGTCGAGTTGTCCTATTCCGGCGTAAACCCCTCGGATATCAAGGCCCGTGCGGGAACCCGGCCGGGTGTCACGGAACCCCCGTTTCCGCTGATCGTTCCGCACAGCGACGGGGCTGGAGTCATCACAGCGGTTGGCGATGGAGTACCCGCGGCGCGGATTGGCCGGCGCGTGTGGATTTGGAACGGGCAATGGCAGCGCGCATTTGGTACAGCTGCCAGCCACATCACCCTGCCCGAATCTCAGGCTGTCGAACTGCCCGAGACAGTGTCACTTGAAACCGGGGCAATTCTTGGAATTCCGGGCCTAACCGCAAGCCATGCGGTGTTCTCGGGCGGCGCACCGGGCGGGCAAACCATATTGATCCATGGCGGGGCGGGCACCGTCGGGTATCTGGCTGTGCAGCTTGCCAAATGGGCCGGAGCCAAAGTGATCGCAACGGCCAGCGCCCGCAACTTTGACCGGGTCAAGGCAGCTGGTGCGGATGTCGTGCTCGACTACACCGGTGAACACCTTTCGGATCAGATCCTCGATGCAAATGATGGGCATGCAATCGGTCGAATCGTCGATGTCGAATTTGGACAGAACCTTGCCACCAACATTGCCGTCATCGCCGAAAACGGCCGTATCAACGCATATGGATCTGCCCGGAATATGACACCTGTCTTTCCCTTTGGACCCATGATGTTCAAGGCCGTGACGCTCGAAGCGGTTCTGATCTACCTGCTGCCCGCGGACTTGCGCGCCGCCGCAATAAAGACATTACACAAGGCACTGACTGATGGCGCACTGATCTGCCCCGTTCACAAGGTCTTTACGTTGGAAGAATGCGCTGCGGCCCATGCGCTGGTACAAGAAGGCAACCGTACCGGAGCGGTGTTGATCGATACCAAATGAGGGGCCTTCAAAAAAAATTTACGGCGCTCGCTTTTTTTGCAAAACGCTCTTGAACCCTGCCATCAACAATCGTAGATAGCCGCTCACCGTTGGGGTGTAGCCAAGTGGTAAGGCAGCGGTTTTTGGTACCGTGTATCGTAGGTTCGAATCCTACCACCCCAGCCAGATCATCAGAACATAGAACGACGACAGGACCTTGGGTCACCGATACCCGAGAAATGCCCCCGTTTATGCCCCAGTGGTTTCGGGTGTTGTGACGTCCTCTGACCTCTCCTCTTTCCTAACCTCTAGCGGGGGTTCTATGGGGGTGGGGAATAGGTATAAGTAATGAATAGAAACCGGAGGATAGAGAGACTCGAGTATCCTCGTTCCTGATCCATAATACATAGAGGGAGGAGGAGGTTATGGGGGAGATAGAGAACCCATGGCACTCGCGACCAATCGACGTTCACCGCTGGTCGGATCACCCTGAGGTCGCTGAATTGGTCGACCGCATCTGGGACGACTATCAGTGCTGAATAGGGTTGGAGAGGCATCTAGGCATGTCGGGTTCGAGCCCGCAACAGACCTCGACCCAATGTGCAGAAACAGCTAGTTTGGCCGGGAAACAGAGGTTGGTCGCGGGCGGTCTGGAATGGGCTCCATGGCATATGACGTCTCGCATACGACCCCATATGAATCGCATACGATTTCCGTATGAGCCGGACCGTGCCGACACCAGTCAGTTTGCAACCCGCCCTTTCTCGGTGGCCATAGCAAGTTCGGCCCGGATCAGCTTCGAAATTTCCTGCGCTTCCGACCGGATCACGAGCTTCATGAGCGCACCGTTGTCCTCGGCCAGCCTGAAATAGTCGTAAGGGGGGCTTTTATGCAGCCAAACTACAGTGACGGGCGCGCTGCCCGGCGAGACTTGCAGGGTTCCAGTCGTGCGAATGACGGTCACGATCCGCGGGTCGTAGCTTGCCCCGGTCGGCACGAAGGCAATCTGCGTCTGCAAAACAAGATTGGATGCGCTCGAGCGCGATACACGCAACGAAGGGCCTTCGGGCGTTATTCGTCCGGGGCCGACGACGTAGTTTCCGACGTCGCGCCAAGGCTCGGACTTAACTGCAACGGCCTGCAAGGTATTTGACGCGGCTTCAGTTTCCGCCTTGGTGTGGCCCTGCGATGCGCCATGCGCACCGCCAATGATCGCGGCGGTCACGGCAACGATACCGATCAGTACAACTGCGGCGCCGCAGCCGATTCCATCGCAACTTCCCCATTCTGCGGTGAGGACGCTCACAGCACCGCTTCCGGCGCCGACGATAGCGGCATTCCCTCTGCCGGCCAGCGGCTGGCCCGGCGTTTGGAATTGCCCGAACGCAACAGATCGGACGTCAAGCGTTTCACGACCGGTCAGTTTCCACGGTGTCCGGTATGAATCGAGATCGGCTGATCCGGAACATGCGACAAGCGAGACAATGGCAATGGCGGCGACGACTTGCCGGCCGATCCCGAGCCAGTGCGGGCTACTGCAGGAGCGAGGAAGCAACGGTTTCACCCGTGGTCATGTCCGTCAGGACAAACTGGAAAGCGCGCGCTGACCCAAGTTTTCGCGCCTTAACTCGATAAAGGTGATCTGCACGAAGTACAGCCACGAGGGTTGCGCCCACAAGATCGTCCGAAGTGTCGAAAAATCCCCCCTCGAAACCCGTCGCATAGAGAATTGCAAGTTCATGCTGGCCTGCCGTAGCTGGCACGAAGCGCGTCTCTGTCCCGTCTGAGTGCCTCTGGATGCGGACAACTGATTCATAGTAGTTCGTCAGCGCCTCGCCCTTCTTGCCGGCCAAGGGCGCACTCAGCACGTTCTTGCCATCAATTTGGTAAAGGGTCAGCATGCTGAGAATGCCCGTTTGGCGACTAATCTCAACAAAGGCTGTCTTCGTGACTGCCGGATCGGGCGGGCGATAGAATCTGACATCGAAGTCGCTGGGTTCCGTGCAGGCTCCAAGGAGGACTGGCAAAATGATGACCGGGATGAAAGCGCTGTATCGCCGGAAGCGACCGGTTGCCGCAATGGCTTTAAGCTTTGGATGGATTTGCATGAGA
Source organism: Ruegeria sp. AG7 (assembly GCF_056541545.1). Classification (NCBI taxonomy): domain Bacteria; kingdom Pseudomonadati; phylum Pseudomonadota; class Alphaproteobacteria; order Rhodobacterales; family Roseobacteraceae; genus Ruegeria; species Ruegeria sp. AG7. The sequence continues at coordinate 898 of NZ_JBQFYP010000004.1, read as the reverse complement.
ATTGAAAGTATCTGCATTAGTAGTTACCCCCAGTCTTGAAACCAGTCTCCAGCAAGTTTTGGCGCGGAACCAGTCCTTTGCATTGATCTTGGTCAAGCTGGACGCGCCGCACCCGAAATTGGGGCTTTGATGAATCGATTGAAACGCGCCACCAACAGCACCAAACTGCTTAAGCGTCTGCTCCCGGCCGAGATCAGTTGTTTGGCAAGAGGGCGTGAACGGCAGCTTTTTCTTCATTTCGGTCGTTCGCCTATCGGTTATTCCGGCCCACCTATTTCTGCCGCTTCAACAATGAGCCACAAACGGCACCACCTCTCGCCCAGTTCTTCGTTCATGTTCCACCAACCGTTGAAGATACCCCTCTGACCGGGCTGTCTGCCGCCAAATCACGTAGTCTCTCACATGGTCGGCTTTGGGGTCGGCTTGTTCGTCCAGCCCATAGAACTGGTTCGACGTAGGCAACGGTGCACCGGCCACTTCCTCCGAAGCCTCCGCCATCACCCGCTTCAACTCTCCAACTCGGGTATAGTCGATGATGTAACTGTCATGCACGGATAGGACTGGAACGGCTTGATCGCAGAAGTAACGATGAACGCGCTCCGCTATCTGACTATCAAGGTTCATCAACTGGATACCTTGATCCGCGAACAGAAAGTCCTCGATGTGAGGGGTTTTCTCTAGGAATCCCTTCAGTAACGAATCCAGTTGTTCGTTAGTCAGTGTCTTGCCTGCGTGGCCGGTTGGGTATCCGTCTCGAAACGCCCGGAAAGCAGCATCCCTAGAACCAGCGTTTATCGCTGTGAGTACAAGCCGCTTGATAAATTGACGCTGTAGCACTGGAGGTAGCCATGCACCCAGTATGTCAGGCAACTCATAAGGGTCGCCAGCAAGTTCTTTT